>CBDVCL010000342.1:0-3292 GCA_965372475.1 uncultured bacterium
AAACCAAGTCAAACCTGACAGTCACAGACAAAATCAGGAATACCGCAGGGCTCTCTGCTTATTCAAGTTAACGTAAAAGTGGTACCCCCGGCAGGACTCGAACCTGCGGCCACCGGATTAAGAATCCGGCGCTCTTGGGAGGGCTATCTTGGCTTCTTGGTGCCCAGGGGAAAATGGCACGCTACAAAGTGCCCCTGCTTCAGTTCCTTCAGCGCGGGCCCTTCGACTCCCTCTCGGCACTTCTTTGGCTCCCCCCGCTTACGGTATACCGGGCAACGGGAACAGAAGACACAGCCTTGTTCCCCGCGGCCGAATTCGAAGACGTCGCCGCGCAGTTGTCCGACCACCTTCTCCCCCTTCTTGCGCGCTACCGTGGAAGTCCACAGCGCCTCGGTATAGGGATGGAGTGGACGGCGCACGATCTCGGCGGCGGAACCCATCTCCACGATCTTGCCCAGGTACATCACGGCAATGCGGTGCGAGAGCAGTTCGACCATACGCAGGTCGTGCGAGATGAGAAGAAAGCTCAGGCCGAACTCCTTCTGCAAGTCCTTTAGCAGATTAGCCACCTGCGCCTGGATGGAAAGGTCGAGCGCGGAGAGGGGCTCATCGGCGATGATAAGCCGCGGCTTACGGGCGAGCACGCGCGCCAGGCTGACCCGCCTCTTCTCGCCGCCGGAAAGAGAGGTGGGGTGGCTCTCCAGCTTGGCCGGCTTCAAGTTGACCATGGAGAGGAGCTCGTGCAGGCGCTTCTCCAGCGCCTGCCGCGAGAGCTTCTCACCCAGGAGTACGGCCTCGGCCAGCACGTGCCGCACCTTCATCTTCGGGTTAAGCGCGGCGTCCAGGTCCTGGAAGACCATCTGCACCGCGCCACGGAACTCGCGCATGCCGCGCCGTGGAATGCGCTGTACGTCCCGGCCTTCGAAAAGCACCTGCCCGCCGCTAGGCGCCAACAAGCGTAAGATAACCTTGCCGGTGGTGGTCTTGCCACAGCCAGATTCCCCCACCAATCCGAGCACCTCGCCCCTGGCGATGGAGAAGCTGACGCCGTCCACCGCTTTGAGGAGTTTCTCACCGCCCAAGGTCAAGCCGCCAAGACCTCGGCCCAGTGAAAAATGTTTTTTCAGGTCTTTGACTTCGAGGATTGCTGTCATTTCATTCTCGGTATTGAGTGATGAGTATTGGGTATCGCGAAGCGACACGGGCCAAACCTGTTGTGCGTCGCGAGTATTGAGTTTGGCCACCCAATACTCACTACCCAATACTCAATACTAACGATACAACCAACACCTCGTCGAATGATCTTTCCCCGTCTTAATCAGCGGCGGCTCCTTCGACCTGCATTTCTTATCGATCTTCGGCGTCTTCAAAGCGCAACGGGGATAGAACTTACAACCGCAAGGCAGATCAGTGATATCGGGAACGTCTCCCGCGATGGCCCTCAAGCGTGCGCCGCCCCTTACTTCCTTTTCCGTCGGCAGTGACTGCAAAAGTCCGATGGTGTAAGGGTGATTCCTGGCAGTACGCTTCCCCTTGAGCACCGTTTCCACCGGGCCTGATTCCATTATCCTCCCCGCGTACATCACGCCGACCTGGTCCGAGAGGCGGCTGATCACCTCGATGTTGTGGGTGATGAGCATGATCGCCACCTTGAGCTCCCGCTTGAGCTCAAGCAACAGGTCAACGATGACGCTCTGGATCGTCGCGTCAAGCCCCGTGGTCGGTTCGTCCGCGATCAAAAGACGCGGGCGGCAGGAGAGGGCCATGGCAATCATCGCCCGTTGGCACATGCCGCCCGAAAGGTTGAAGGAATACTCCTTCATGCGCCTTTCGGGCAGGTCGATGTAGACGCGCCTCAGCCAGTCGGTTGCCTCGCGCCAGGCCTTCTTTTTGCCCGATACCGAACAACCCCAGGCGATGCTCTCGGCGATCTGATCGCCAATGGTAAAATAGGGGTTCATCGACGCCTTGGGGTTTTGGAATATCATCGCCAGCTCCCGCCCGCGCAGTTCCTTCATCTGCTCGTCGTGCACCTTGAGCCAGGCGGTGTTGTCCTTGGCTACCTGCTGCATCTCGCCGTCACGCCGCACTAACTTAACCAACCCGGGCAAGCCCTGCAAAAGGTCGGTGCTACCGCCGTCCGCGCTGTATATCACCTTTCCCTCGATGATGCCCGGCTCGTCACGCACCAGCCCCATTACCGAAAGAGCGGTGACGCTCTTGCCGCTGCCCGACTCCCCCACCAGTCCGTAGGTCTCGCCCGGCCTAATGGAAAAGCTGACGCCGTCAACGGCGCGGATGAAGCGGCCCGATCTTTTCGAGTAGAAGTAGGTGCGTAGGTTTTCGACCTTCAGTAATGTGTTCATTATCAGTATTGGGTAGTGGGTAGTGAGTATTGGGTGACCCGACTCAATACTCAATACCCAATACTCATCACTCAATACCGACTATGTTCTCGCTTCCTCCTCAAAAAGATTATTCAACCCATCTCCCAGCAGGTAGAATCCCAGTATGGCGCACATTATCACCAGCGCCGGAATGGCCGCGTAATAGAACACGCCGTTCAATACGTAGTTATTCCCGGCAGCGACCAGGTTGCCCCAACTGGCCAACGGTTCCTGCACGCCGAAGCCAAGGTAGGATAGACTGGCCTCGATGAGGATCGCCTCGCCCATGCCCAACGTGGCCTGAATGATCAACAGCGGCGAGCAATGGTGGTAAAGGATATGCTTGAAAATAATCCGGCAATCGGAAAGTCCCAGGGCGACCGCCGCCTCAATGAAGTCCCGGCCCTTGAGGAAGAGGATCTTCCCCTTGATAAAGGATGCCACCGTGGGGATATTGGTCACGCCGACAATGATCATTATGAAATAGATATCCGGCTTGAAGATCGCGATCACCAGAAGCAGCAACACGAACTTGGGGATCGAGTCGATTACGTTGAGCAGGTAGCTTATCGCCTTGTCAGCAAGGCCGCCATAATAGCCGCCCAGCACCCCGGCCAGCGTGCCGCCGACCAAGGCAATCGCTATCGCCAGCAGACCCGGCAGGAAGAACGCCTGCGTGCCGGCTATTATCCTGGTCAACAAATCACGCCCCATTAGGTCGGTGCCGAAAGGGTGAGCCGGACTGGGGCTCTGGTTCATGTGCGCCAGGTCCATGCCGTCCAGCTCGTAAGGCAGCCAGCCGACCAATGAGCAGAGGTAACCGCCGACGATCAGCACGCACACAACCAGGCCGTAGATGATGAACGCCCTGTCCAGCCGACGCAACCGTTTCCAGGGATGCGGCG
>CBDVCL010000343.1:0-3277 GCA_965372475.1 uncultured bacterium
TCTGGAAGCCGCGCAGGGAATAGGGTTTCGGTGTGAAGTGGCACTTGCCTATGCCGTGCGTGCGGTAGCCATTCTCGCTCAGCGCCGACATCAGGCCGGGGCGGCCGTCCTCCGGCATCCAGGGGCCGTTCTCATAGCACTTTGTCGTGAAGGGGTACTGGCCGTAGGTCAGCGAACAGCGCGCCGGCACGCATACCGGGCTGGGACTGTAGGCCGAGGTGAAGGCAACGCCCTCGCGGCAGAGGCGGTCGAGGTTGGGGGTCTTTATCACCGGGTTGCCGAGCGCGGCTATCGCGTCCGCGCGCATCTGGTCGGTGAAGATCAGCAGTACGTTGGGTTGTTTTGTCATTTCACTCTCTCCCCTTTGCCCCGAACATCTCCCGGTGCTTATCCAGCGCCTCCGCCAGCGCCGGTTCGCCCACGAGGTTGCGCATCTCGCCGGGGTCCTGCTCGAGGTCGATGAATTGTTCCCTGTGCTCGCCCTCATCGTAGAGGACGTACTTGTATTTCTCCCCCACGATCATGCGGCCGAACTCGCACTCTACCGGCAACCACTGCCGCCAGGCGGCCGGCGCTTCCCCCTCGACGAGGGGCTTGAGGCTCCGCCCGGCCAGGGAGGCGGGAACTTCAGCTCCCGCGTAGTCGCATATCGTCGGCAGGAGGTCGAGGCCGTTGGAGACCAGGCGCCTCCCCTCAACCGTTCCCTTGCCGCCGCCGGGCGCGCTGATTATCAGGGGCACGCGGCAGGCCTCCTCGTAGAGGGCTGTCTTGTGCTCCATGCGGTGCGCGGCGTCCATGTCGCCGTGGTCGCTCGAGAATATCACCACGGTGTTTGAACGCTCGCCGCTAGCGCGCAGGGCGTCCAGCACCGTGCCTATCTGCCGGTCCACCCGCTCGGTGAGGCGGCAGAAGGCCCAGCGGTGCAGCCGCCAGCGCCGCTCGTCATAGTTCTCTCGCGCGTTCTTCTTGAAGGGGTGCTGGGCGACTATCTGCCGCACCGCCTCGGGCTCGTCGGCCTGGGGCTCAAAATTATCCGGCAGCGGCGGGCAGGCGCTCGCGAAGAACTCCTCCTCGCTCATACCCGCGGGGAGCTCGAGCGCCTCGTTAAGGGTCGCGCACGCGACGGCCTGGCGCTCCAGAGGCGACTGCTCCGACTTCGTCGCCGCGTGATCGCGTATCGCCATGAAACATATGTCGTGGGGATTGATGAAGGAGGTGACGAGGAAGAAGGGCTTGTGCCGTTTTTGCCCGAGGAAAGCGGCGCAGGCGTCCGCCAACCCGTCCCGCTGGTTCTGCGAGATGTATTCAAAGCCGAGCTCCTCCGGGGTCAGGCCGGGCAGGTGGACCTTGCCGCCGTAGGCGGTCTCGTAGCCGGCCGCGCGCACCAGGTGGCCCAGGCCCCCCTGCTTCATCTCCGCGGGGATCTCCTCGTGCTCGCTGCCGTTGTGCCGCACCCCTATCTCGTAGGGCATCCGCCCGGTCAGCAGGCTGAAGCGCGAGGGCAAGCAGACAGGATTGGTGCAGTAGGCGCGCTCGAAGCGCACCCCCGCGGCGGCCAGGCCGTCCATGGCGGGGGTCTTGAGGTAGCTGTTCCCCGCGCAGCTCATCATCGAGGCGGACTGCTGGTCGGTGAAGACGAAAAGCATGTTTGGCGGTGTAGCGCTCATACCTTATCCAATCTCGACTGTCGAATCTCGAATGCCTGCCCTGAGTTTATCGAAGGGCTCTGCGATTCGCCTCAAGCGAATCGCACCCCCGCCCGTTTCCAGGTGGCGGTAAGGTCAACGACCTTGCTCTCGTCCATTGACTGGTCGATGGCGTTCGCTGTGATCGTAGCGGTCATGCCGCTCTCGAAGGGAGTTACCGAAGGCGCGTCGTTGACTATCGACTCAATCAGGGATCCGATGAGATAATAATCACCCCCGGCGTGGCCCCCCTTGTGGCCCGTCCCCTCGTCGACTATCTCGGGGTCGAAGCCGAGGCGGATCGTTTCCAGCTGGCCTGTATAGCCCTCCGAGCGGATCACTCCCTCCTCGCCGACAATATACATGCGTCGCTCAGGGATGGCGCCGTTGCAGTTGGTGTGGAATGTGGCGCGCGCACCGTTGTAGTATTCGAGAATCGCCACCTGGTTGTCGATGATGTCCTTGTCCGAGGTGAAGGGGTTTAGCTTGGTCTTCCTGTGCCATATATCGTAGGCTTGGACGCCGTCCTTGTTCTTGCCTACGCGCCGCATGTGCTTCTTGTTCTTGGGGATAAAGAAGTCCAGCCCGCCAAAGGATGCGGCCTTTCTCGGCACGCTGTCTACTATCCAGTTGGCGATATCAAGGTCGTGGCAGCACTTTTCCAGCATATGCGTGCCCGAGAATTTTCGCCACCTGCGCCAGTGGCTATGGATGAAGCCGCCGTGGTTAAAACCCAGCGTCTCGTTGAATTCAAAGCTTATCACCTTGCCGATAGCCCCCTTGTCGACGAGCGCTTTGATCTTGCTGTAATGCGGCGAATATCTAAGCACGAAGCCGACAATTACCTTTTTGCCGCTTTTTTCCATCGCCCGTTTGATGGCCAGGCACTCGGCGGCATCTATCGCCATCGGCTTCTCGGTGAAGACATTCTTGCCTGCTTTAAGCGCGGCGACGATATGCTCCTTGTGGAGGTTGTTCCACGAGCCTACCGCCACCCAGTCAAGCTCCTTGTCCTTCACCAGCTCGCGGTGGTCCTTGTAGACGGTAGCATTGGGCGCGAACCTTTGCTTTGCCGTTTTGATGGACGCAGGCGAGGGGTCGGCGAGCGCAGTCACTTCTATCTGGTCAGTCCTGTTGAGAAGACCCTGTATCACGTTCTTCAGACGGTGGCCGCAGCCGATCAGGCCGAGTTTCTTCATCATTGACTCTCCGTTATTAGTGTGAAAGGTGTCTCTAGTCAATTCAGCGTCACCACGGGTCCTGAACCATGCGCGCTTGCGCGCTTAGGTTCAGGGCGGGCTCCCTATTGGGCGGCCGTGGTAGGCCGCCCCTACGATATGACTGACGCAATAATCGTAGGGGAGCCCCACTGCGGGCTCCCAAACTCCCTATTGGGCGGGCGTTCCGCCGTCGAGGAGGCTACACCACGCCATTACAGAGAAGGCGAGTAGCCTCCGCTATGGCGGACAAGCTTAGGCCGCTTGTTCGCACGTCCGCCGTTCCCTTTAAGGGAGAGGGGATCTCTATTCGTGCTTGCTCTTGAGCTCTCCGTCCTTATCCTGGTACTCGATTATGTCCTGTCCGCCTATCAG
>CBDVCL010000344.1:0-3275 GCA_965372475.1 uncultured bacterium
CGTCAAGGTCCTGGGCGAGGATGCGCTTCAGCAGGCGGCGGCGGCAGCGGAGGCCAAGCCGGGAGACTTGCTGCTTTTCTTGGCCGATGCGCGGCATACGGCACGCGAGCTTCTCGGCTCGCTGCGCCTGGAGATAGGGCGCAGGCAAGGATTGCGTGACGACGAGAAACATGCTTTTCTCTGGGTGCTCGATTTCCCCCTTTTCAAGCACAACGCGGAGGATGATACGCTCGAGCCGGAACACCATCCCTTTACCGCGCCGCGTGAGCAGGACCTGCCGCTTCTGGACAAGGAGCCCTTGAAGGCCCTCTCGCGCGCATATGACCTGGTGATCAACGGCGTGGAGATATCCTCGGGCAGTATTCGAAACCACCAGCGAGAAGTGCAGGAGAAGATATTCGAGCTATTGGGCTACTCGCGCGAGCAGTACGAGGAGCGCTTCGGCTTCCTGCTTGAGGCGCTGGGCACGGGGGCGCCACCGCACGGTGGTTTTGCCCCGGGAATAGACCGCCTGGCGATGATACTGCGGCAGACGGACAATATCCGCGAGGTGAACGCTTTCGCCAAGACAGGCAGCGGCCAGGACCTGATGACCGGCGCTCCCACCCAGGTCGAGGATGCGCAATGGCGCGAACTCGGCCTCCAGGTTCGTAAGAGTAAGAAGTAGCTCCTGTGCAGTAGTGGCGTCCTTCAACGGGCGCCACCCGCTGAAAGCGGGGTAGTGCCGAGGCAAAGAGAAACGCGGGAATCGGGAGTAGGGAATCGGGATTCGGACGACTCGTTATGGACGGGGCATTGGCTGTTATTACTGTACTGTGGCTTAACAGCCCAGCCACGACTCCCGACCACCGACTACCGATCGCCGAGATAATTCCCGAGAAATAACTATTGACAAGCATACAGGGAATTGATAGAATTCCGCCGTAAGGTGCGATTATCTCTGCGCTTGGGTGATAATAACGTTGTCTGAGGCAACTAACAGAAGGTACTAACTAAGGAGGTGCAGTTTGTTCAGGAATTTTGGACTGATTCTCGTCCTGCCCGTGGTCCTGGTGCTTGCTCTTGGCTGTTCGAAGAAGCAGGTGAAGGAGACGGAGATCGACGCGGTGGAGGAGAAGGTTGAGGCCGTGGTCGAGGAGCCGGAAGCGGCAGCCACCGTGGAAGTGGTGGAAGAAGCCACGGCAGTGCCGCAGCCCAGGGAGCGTAAGTACCAGGTGGTCAAGGAAGATACCCTCTGGGATATCTCCGGCATGGGGGAAGTGCTGAGCGACCCGTGGCTGTGGCCCCTTATCTACAAGGCCAATCACGCCGAGATCGATGATCCGGACCTGATCTACGCGGGCCAGGAATTCGCCGTTCCCAAGGGAGCCACGGCAGTCGAGATGACCGAGGCCACCGCGGACGCGAAGAACACGCCTCGTTTCCGCTCGCATAGCAATCCGCGCCAGAGACTGCCGCTCGATTATCTGGACTAGGCAGGGGTAGAAGAGCGCTTATCTCTTGAGCAGGATCGAAGGGAGGAGAACGCCTTCTTTGGATAGCGGAAACTCATCGGCAAAAGTAGCCCTGGGCGGGGAAGCGGAAACACTCAGCATACTCGGCATCCAGGACCGCAACCTTAAACAGGTCCGCAAGAACTTCAAGGCGCGTTTCAGTGTCAAGGGCAATGTCCTGACGATCTCGGGTAATGCCACTGAGGTGAAACGCGCCTTTGCCGTTTTCTCGGAGCTCACCCGCTTGAATCAACAGCACGGCTTGATAACCGGGGAGATGATCGAGCAGGCCCTCGGATATGCGCGTGAGAGCATGCCGCCGGGGCGGTCTCCGAAAGGGAAGGGCGTTGCCGCCCAACCCATTGGCCGTGGCGCGATCTTCTTCCCTTTCTCCCACAAGTCCATCCTGCCGCGCACAACGGGACAGAAGCGTTATCTCAGCGCCCTGGGCTGCCATGACCTGGTCTTTTCCATTGGCCCGGCCGGCACGGGCAAGACCTACCTGGCCGTGGCCTACGGCCTGGACCTCTTGTTCCGCGAGGAGGTGCGCCGCCTGGTTTTGGTGAGGCCGGCGGTGGAGGCCGGTGAAAAGCTGGGATACCTGCCCGGCGATCTTAGCGAGAAGATACAGCCGTACCTGAGCCCGCTCTATGACGCGCTCTATGAGATGGCGGGTTTCGAAAAGGTACAGGCCCTGATCGAGAAAGGGGTGATCGAGGTGATCCCCCTCGCCTATATGCGGGGCAGGACGCTGAATGATTCATTCATCATACTGGACGAGGCCCAGAACACAACGATAGAACAGATGAAGATGTTCTTGACCAGGTTGGGCATCAACTCCCGGGTTGTGATCAACGGCGATATCACCCAGGTTGACCTGCCGCTGAACAAGCCCTCCGGCTTGAGGGACGTTAGGCGGGTGCTCAAGGGAGTGAAAGGCATCAGCTTCAGCTATCTGGGAGCTGCTGACGTGGTCAGGCATGCCCTGGTGAAGAAGATCATTAAGGCGTATGATTCTCGGCAGAATTCTGAATTGTGAATTATGAATGCTGAATCACTTGTCGCGCGATATTCAATTCAGCCTTCACCATTTAGCATTCAGCATTCGCGCCGCTCTGTAATCAAGGTGCAGTAATGGCGAGAAAGAAAACAAAAAGCGTAAAGGAAACGGTTGCCGCCGCGCCGGCGTGGCTCAAGCGGCAGGAATGGCACGGCCGCGCGGCTATCTTGGGGATATTCGCCCTCGGCTTGTTCCTCGCCTTCTTCTTGAGCGGCGGCCGCGTCGAGGTCGAGTACAGGGCAGGCGAGATCGCGCCGCACAAGATAAAGGCGCCGCGCGATTACAGCGTGCCGGACGAGTACAAGACCAGTCTGAGAGTGAAGGGCATTCTGTCTCAGACGCCGGTCATCTACCGGTTGGATTATCACCGTGGCGATGAAGTGGTCAAGCGGATAGGGGGCTTCTTCGACGACCTGTCTGCGGCGGTCGCCGGGGATCACGGGAAACTTCGCAAGAAGATCTGGGAGCGTTACGGCTTGTCTCTCGAGGACAAGGAATGGGAATGGTTGACGAGGAAGATGAAGCCGGAATTCCGGGATAAGTGCGGCCAAGTGGCCGGCAGGATGATGGGAGCCCACGTGGTAGACAAGGATTATGTCCGCCACCTGGGAGAGCGCGGCGTGGAGGTGCGCATGGAGGGCAACCCCGTTTCCATGGAGAACAAGGAATACGTGGAAATGAGGGAAGATGATATCTCCGGCGAACTACGCGTGGCGGAGAAG
>CBDVCL010000345.1:0-3249 GCA_965372475.1 uncultured bacterium
ACCCTAACATCACGCCGTAGTCCCGAAGGGCAAAGGCGGATGACTACGGCTTGGCAAGCCAACCCTAACATCACGCCGTAGTCCCGAAGGGCAAAGGCGGATGACTACGGCTTGGCCAGCCAGTCGAAGATTACGCCGGAGTCATTCTTTCACCATAGTGAAAGAATGCGTAGGCGAACCCACACTAAATGGCTTTTGCGAAGGCTGTCACGCCATAAGGGCGTATTGCAGTACGCCCCTACGTGGTAAACCAAGCTAACCACTGGCCCATTCTCAACCACGACCTTCCTTGACGAACGCCTTCTTCACCCGCGCCATCAGTTCCCTGTCAGAAAGCAGCCGAATCACAGCCAGGGCCATCATTTCGGCCGCCTTGAGCATCGCCGCCTCGGCAACGGGTTTACGGGTCCATTCGGCCAGTTCCCGGCTGTGGCCCGTAACGTTTGCGGGTGCGCGAAGCGTTATCGAAGGGTGCAGGGCGGGCAGTTTCTGGCTCACGTTACCGATATCAGATGAGCCGCGCCCTCCCTTGCCGTCCCAAAATTTCGCCTTCACGCCCACATCCCTGAAAGAATCCCTCACCAGCTCAGCCAGCGGCCTGTTAGGCCGCATCGAGCAGTAGATGTAGTCATTCACGCGGAACTTGACCTTACAGCCCATCATCTTCGCCGCGGCGCGCGCGCACTCCTTGACCTTCTTCAACAGCACGGGCATGAAGTTGTCGTCCGAGGAACGGACTGTGAATTCCCCGCTCGCCCGCTCGGGCACGATATTCGAGGCAGTGCCCCCCTCGGTGACGATCCAGTGCATACGCACGTCCTGGGGCAGGTGCTGTCTCAGAGCGTTCAGGGCGTTGAAGGTCTCTATCAATGCGTTCAGGGCGTTCCTGCCCTTCTCGGGCGCGCCCGAGGCGTGCGCGGATTTCCCCAGGAAGGTGATATCCAGTCCCTGGCAAGCGATGAACCCCTTGTCCACGACCGTCTCATTGCTGGAGGGATGGACCATCATCGCCGCGCCCACGCCCTTGAAAACGCCGCTCTTCAGCAGGTGTATCTTGCCGCCGCCGCCCTCTTCGGCGGGGCAACCGATCACGGCGACGTTCCCGGGCAATTCCCCCTTCACCGCGGCCAGGCCGCACGCCGCCCCTATCGCCGCGGCGGCTATCAGGTTGTGCGCGCAACCATGGCCGATGCCGCGCAAGGCATCGTATTCGGCAAGCACGGCAACGCAGGGACTGCCGGACTTAAGGTCGGCCCGGAACGCGGTCGGCAGACCGGTTCCCTTCTTGACGCGGTATCCCAATCCCTTCAACTCGCCGCAGAGCCAGGCGCAGGCCTTGTGCTCTTTGAACATCACTTCGGGATTGCGGTACAGCTTGCGGGAAAGATCCTTGAGCTTCCCAGCTTTCTTCTCTATTGCCGCCAGGGCTTTCTTTTCAAGCGCGTTCATTTGAGGACTACGGATTACAGAAACTCTCCCGCGGGAGCCCGTAGTAGGGCTCGCCTACATTGACACAACATCGTAGGGGCGGGTGTCGACCGCCGAACTTCTTCTAGCACGGTAACGGTCGACCGCTGACTGGATATCATTCGCTGAATCCAGCGCACTGCGGCCGCCCTCGGCGTAGATGGGAACCATAGATTACACGGATTTCACAGATTCTTCAATCAAAAGAGCCCGTTTTTGATATCATTATCCCCTCATACTAAGGAGGCAAGACATGAAGAGCAAACAGATAACCGTAGCGATCATCGGCGCGGGCGGACGCGGCAGATGGACTTTTGCCCCCACCATCAGGGAACTCGCGCACAAAGCCAGAGTGGTGGCGGTAGCCGAGCCGCGCGCCTGGAACAGGAACGAGTTCGCCAGGGAGTTCGGCCTGAAGAAGGCGATGGTATTCAAGTCCTGGCGTGATTTCGTCAAGGGCGCGAAGAAATGCGATGCCGTGGTCATCAGCACGATGGACCAGGAACACGCGCAGCCGGCGCTTGCCTGCCTGGAGAAAGGCTACCACGTCCTCTTAGAGAAACCGATGGCGGTGACGCTGGAGGATTGTCGCGCCATAGAGGCGGCCCAGCGCAAGAGCGGCAAGGTGCTGGCTGTCTGCCATTCCTTACGCTACAGCAAGGGCTTCAGCAAGCTGAAAGAAGTGATTGACTCGGGAAAGATCGGCGAGGTGGTGACGCTGGACCACCTGGAGGGCGTCGGCTACTGGCACCAGGCCCATTCCTTCGTGCGCGCCAACTGGCGCAATGAGAAGACAAGCACCTTCATGCTCCTCTCCAAGAGTTGCCACGATATAGACTTCCTCTACTACCTCACCGGCAAGAAGTTCCTGCGCGTCAGCTCTTACGGCTCGCTCAAGCATTTCACGCCCGGGAACGCGCCCAAGGGGGCGACACGTCGCTGCACCGACGGCTGCCCCGCGGAGCCAAGCTGTCCCTACTCGGCGCTCAAGATATACCGCCACCACCCCTTCTTCGGCAAGATGATAGCGGTAGGACAACCGCACGACGTCTTCGTCAAGGAGCTCGCCAAACTCCCGGTCGGACGCTGTGTCTATTACTGCGACAATGACGTCGTCGACCACCAGGTGGTATTGATAGAAGCCGAGGACGGGGTGACCATCTCGTTCACGATGACCGCCTTCACGCACACCTGGGAGCGGCGCACGCGTGTGCACGGCACGGGAGGCGAGCTCACTTTCAACGAGAACTCCATCACCATCCACACCTTCGGCGAAGACAACGTGGAGAGAATAGAGATATCCCCCGAAGCGGGCGGCCACGGCGGCGGCGACTTGCGCGTCACGCGCAATTGGCTGGAAGCGATAGAGAAGAACAAGCCCTCCCACGTGCTGGCCACGGCGCAGGAGTCACTGCTGACACACACCTACACCTTTGCGGCGGAGAAGGCGAGGAAGGAGAAGAGGATAGTTGAGATGAGCGAGATGCTCTAGAGATCCAGATGCAACAGCAGCTGGATCTACACCATCAACCGTAGGGGCGGACCTGAGTGTCCGCCCACCATGGTATTGGGCGCCCGCCGTGGGGCGCCCCTACAATCAGTAGATGCGTGACATCGTTGGGGCGGACCTGAGTGTCCGCCCACGAATCATGGTGCTGCTATTGACATAGAAGAAGCCGTGCTATATACTTGGCATTGAGGGCTAGGCCTTGGCCGAAAAGGATGGAAGGCAATATACCTGCCCCACCTTTCGTCTCTGCCCTCATGAAAAAAGCCTGCCAA
>CBDVCL010000346.1:0-3238 GCA_965372475.1 uncultured bacterium
GCTACGGGCGAGCAGCAGTCGGTCGCCTTGCTCACCATGGCTATCAGGGGGATGGGTCACGGGGCTATTTCCTTTACGGGCCAGCAGATGGGCATCGTCACGGACACCTCCCACACCAAGGCCCGTATCATCAGCATAGACGGCCGGGTGATAAAGAAGGCGCTGGGGGCGGGAAAGATAGTCATCGCCGCGGGGTTCCAAGGCACTGATACCGAGCATGATATTACCACGCTCGGCCGCGGCGGCTCTGATACCACGGCGGTGGCGCTGGCCGCGGCTCTCAAGGCCGATGTCTGCGAGATATACACTGACGTGAAAGGGGTTTATACGGCCGACCCGCGCGTGGTCGCGGCGGCGAGGAAGATAGACAGGATAAGCTACGAGGAGATGCTCGAGCTGGCAAGCCTGGGGGCGGGGGTGCTTCTTAACCGTTCGGTGGAATTCGCCAGCAACCACGGCGTAAGGATACACGTGAGATCCACTTTCTCAGAGGAGGAGGGAACGATGGTAGGACCGGCAACGAAGGGCATGGAGAAGATAATGGTGACGGGCGTGGCGCATAACAAGAATGAGGCGAAGATAACCCTGGAGAAGGTCCCCGACCAGCCGGGGGTGGCGGCGGGGATATTCAATCCGCTTGCCGAGGCCAACATCAACGTGGATATGATAATCCAGAACGTCAGCGAAAAGGGGACTACGGACCTTTCCTTCACCGTGATGAAGAGCGACCTGGCGAAGGCCCTGGGGGTGATGGCAGAAGTGAAGACCAAGATCAAGGCCAGGGGATTGAGGCACGACGCGAGAGTGGCCAAGGTCTCGGCTGTCGGCATCGGCATGCGCAGCCACGCGGGTGTAGCGGCGAGGATGTTCAGCGCCCTGGCCAAGGCGGGCGTGAATATCCAGATGATAAGCACCTCCGAGATAAAGGTGTCCTGCGTGGTCAGCCTTGACCAGGCTGACAAGGCGGTTAACGCGGTGCATAAGGCGTTTGGATTGGGTGGGAAGAAGAAGTAGAGTGCGTTATTCGTGAAGCGTAGTTCGTGAAGCGCGCTTCACGCTTCACGAGGGACGATTAACCGGATTAGTTGCGTTCCCCAAGGAGAAGACATGGCTAAGAAAAAGAACAAGACGTCCAAATCAAGCAACCGCGTGGCGTTGTACGATACCACCTTGCGCGATGGCGGGCAGGCGGAGGGCATCACCTTCAGCGTCGCCGACAAGCTGAAGATCACCCGCGCCTTGGACGATTTTGGCCTCGACTACGTCGAGGGCGGTTGGCCCGGGTCTAATCCCAAGGACAAGGAGTATTTTGAGAAGATGAAACGGATGCGGCTGAAGAATGCCAAGCTGGCCGCTTTTACCATGACCAAGCGCAAGAAGATCAAGGTAAAGGATGACAGCATCCTCGCCGAGGTAGTCGCCGCCAAGACGCCCGTGGTCACGGTCTTCGGCAAGAGCTGGGGCCTGCATGTGCGCGAGGCCCTGAACGCCACGCCCGAGGAGAACCTTGGCTTGATCAGGGACACCGTCTCCTATCTCAAGGACCTGGGCAAGGAAGTCATCTACGACGCCGAGCACTTCTTCGACGGCTGGCGTGAAAGCCGGGAGTATGCGCTTGAGAGCGTGAGCGTCGCCGAGCAAGCGGGTGCCGACTGCGTCGTGCTCTGCGATACCAACGGCGGTTTCGTGCCATATGATATCGCTGCCGTTTTTGGCGAAGTGCGGCAGGCGCTGGCGGGTCCCCTGGGCATTCACACGCACAACGATTCCGAGCTGGCCGTCGCCAATACTATCATGGCGGTGCGCCAGGGGGCGACTCACGTGCAGGGGACGATCAACGGTTACGGCGAGAGGTGTGGTAACGCCAACTTGTGCTCGATCATCCCCATACTCAGGTTCAAGCTCGGGCTGGCGGTGCTGAGTGACAGCAAGCTGGCCCGCCTGACCCAATTGTCTCGCTACGTGGACGAGCTGACCAACCAGATGCCGCAGGACAAGCGGGCCTTTGTTGGGCACAGCGCTTTCACGCATAAGGCGGGGGTGCACACGCACGCCGTGTTGAAGAACCCCGCCACCTACGAGCATGTCAAGCCCGAGCGCGTCGGCAACAAAAGGCGGATCCTCATCGGCGACCAGGCCGGCACTTCTAATGTCGAAGTCAAGGCGCGCTCTCTTGGTTATAAGCTCAAGCGCAAGGACCCCAAGGCACGCGAGGTGATCCAGAGGGTCAACCAACTGGAGAAGGAAGGATACCAGTTCGAGGGCGCCGAGGGCAGCTTCAAGCTGCTCCTGGCCAAGGCCATGGGCAAGTATAAGCGCTTCTTCGAGCTCAAGGGGTTCAGGGTGATCATCGAGAACCGCGGCGAAAAAGAGCTCTTCTCGGAGGCGACGATCAAGGTCCAAGTGCGGGGTGTAGAGGAGCACACCGCCGCCGAGGGCAACGGCCCCGTGGACGCCCTGGACAACGCCTTGAGGAAGGCCCTGGAAAAATTCTATCCGCAGTTGCGGGAGATGCGCCTCACGGATTTCAAGGTGCGCATCCTGGATTCCAGCGAGGGCACGGGTGCTCGCGTGCGGGTGCTTATCGAATCGAGCGACGGGGTGGAGAGATGGGGCACCGTCGGCGCTTCGGAGAACATCATCGAGGCGTCGTGGGAGGCCCTTGTTGACGCGGTGGAGTATAAACTCATGAAAAGCAAGAAGAAGTGAATGCTGAATTGTGAATTCTGAGTGATGATTTTTCTCATTCAGCCATTCATAACTCATAACTCACAACTCATAATTCACGATGTATTCAGTCAAGATCGAAGGCGCATTCTCCGCCGCCCACCAACTACGCGGCTACGACGGCGACTGTGAGCAGTTGCACGGGCACAATTGGAGGGTCGAGGTGGAAGTTGCCGGCCCCGAACCGGGCAAGGACGGCATGCTCATTGATTTTCGCGAGCTGAAGCAAATGCTGGCGGGGATAGTGGGCGAGCTAGACCACAGTATGCTGAACGAGCTTCCTGCTTTCAAGTCGGACAATCCGACCTCCGAGAATGTGGCCAGGCACATCTATGTGTCCCTGCGCGCCAAGCTGAAGAAATGCAAGGGCATCAAGCTTTCGTGCGTTCGCGTATATGAGTCTGACAGCAGTTCTGCGACCTACTCGGAGTGATTCGTTGTGACCACATTCATATGTGCCCTGTCATCTTCCTTTGACTGTCCGCGTATATGAATCCGAAGGTAATTCCGC
>CBDVCL010000347.1:0-3228 GCA_965372475.1 uncultured bacterium
AAGCGGGAAGTAAGATGTGCCCTTGCCCCTTTGTACCCTTGCTACCAGGGTAGATGAGATGAAATACCCCACACTAAGATCAGTGATAACCGGCGCGCTGGCGATAGTGACGGTCGCCATCTGGCAACAGCAGAGCACGCAGATGGCGGGAAGCACCGACCTGATGGGGATCAGTCCGCCGATACCCGCGATCATCTTCCTGCTGTTATTGATAGCAGCTCTGAATCCCATCTTGAGGCGGGCCAGGCCGCCCTTGTCTTTCAGCGCCTCCGAGATGGTCACCGTCTTCACCATGGTGATCGTCGGTCTGCCTCTTTGCACCACGGGCTGGGCCCAGGCCATCCTTCCCTCGCGCATCGCCTTCCGCTACTTCGCCACGGTGGAGAACAACTACGAGCGGGATTTCTTCGCTTACATCAAGAGCTGGGTCGGCCCTGCCGACCCGGAGGTGGTGCGCGGTTTTTACGAGGGAGGGGCGGCGTCCATCCCCTGGCTGGCCTGGTTGCCCTCGCTCCTGGTGTGGGGATTCTTCACGCTGGTCTTCTACTTCACTTTTATGTGCCTGGTGATCCTCGTGAAGGACAAGTGGATAGAGGACGAGCGCCTTTCCTTCCCCCTGCTCAAGCTGCCGATGGAGTTGATCGCGGCGAGGGAGAAGAAGGAGAAGAGCATCCTCAGGAACAAGCTGCTCTGGCTGGGCTGTCTGATACCGTTGGTGCTGCACACCGTAAATGGGCTCAACGCTTATATCCCCGGTATACCGGCGATAGATATTCGCTTCGATATCTCAAGTAAGCTGCATAACCACCCCTGGAGCAATATGTACGGGGTGGGCATCTTCTTTCGTCCCTTGCTTATCGGCGTGGGATACCTGATGAGCCAGGAGGTGTCCTTTTCGCTCTGGTTCTTCTTCCTCCTGCAAAAGCTGATGCTGGTGGTGAGCGCGGCGATGGCCTGGGGAGGCAGCGAGTCGCCGATGGCCGGGTTCCCTTTCGCGGGGCAGCAGAGAAGCGGGGCGATGATAATGTTGGGCCTGGTATACGTGTGGATGCTGCGCAAGCACCTGGGGATGTCGTTCAGGATGGCGTTTCTTGGCGGCGGCGCATCGCGCAGGTCCGCCCCTACGAAGGTGGAAGATTATAGGTGGGCCTGGCTTGGCTTCATCGGCGGCGCGGCGGCAGTGGTGTATTTCAGCACATTGGTCGGTATGTCCCTGCTGGTGGGCGGGTTGTTCTTCGTGATCATCATCCTTTATATCTTCGTCTTGACCAAGGTGCGCGCGGAAGGGGGTGTGCCCTGTATCTACGTCTATGAGCCGCCGGGGGATATCCTCAAGATGCCGTTCGGCTCGCACGCTCTGGGAAAGAATAACCTTGCCGGCATGGCCCTGTTCGGGTACATCATGCAGGACGTGCGCGCGGCGATGATGCCCAACATTCTGGACGGCTACAAGCTAAACAGGGAGAACCGGTCGCTGATAAAGGGACTGGCGGTGGTCGTGCTGCTGGCGATAATCATCGGTATGATCTGCGGCATCTGGACGGAATTCGAGCTCTGTTACAAGTACGGGGCGAACTCGCTGGGTAGTTGGCGGCGCGACGAAAGCCACAGGTGGTTCAAGCAACTCTCCACGTTGATCCAGAACCCCACAAAGGTCAAGAGCCAAGTGCCGTTAGCATTTGTTGGTGTCGGCGCGGGGATCACCGTCCTGCTCTCGTTCCTGCGCACGCGTTTTATCTGGTGGCCCTTCCATCCCATCGGTTACGCCCTGGGCAGCATCCTCTGGGTGGAATGGTCGTGCATCTTCTTCGGCTGGCTGTCGCGCCTGGTCATCCACCGTCTCGGCGGCACCAAGGGCTACCGCCGTTTCCTGCCCTTCTTCCTCGGCTTGATAATGGGGGACTTTATCATGCATGGCTTCTGGGGATTGATGGGAAGCGTGATAAAGGGGAAGGGATACCTGGCGGGATGGTGATCGGGTCGTCGCTCGTCCCTCGTGAAGCGTTGCTCGTGCCTGCGCTTCACGCTTCACGCGGCGGAGTTTGCGCTTGCTTTTTTGGCTACCGCTTGATATGTTAATCGCCTAACCAGCGGGGCATAATCGCTACCGGATGGGTCAATGAGATTCCCTACGCTTAGAGCGATAATAACAGGTGTATTGCTGTTGCTGATCGTCGGGCTCTGGCACCAGCAGAGCACGATGATCGCCGTGAGCACGGATATGATGGCCGTTTCGCCACCGGTGCCGGCGGTCTTCTTCCTGCTGCTGGTGATAGTCCTTCTCAACCCTGTTCTTGGCCGTATCAAGAGGTCCCTGAGATTCAGCGCGCCGGAGCTGGTCACCGTTTTCATCATGGTCCTGGTGGGAACACCCCTGGTCGGTACCGGCTGGGCCCAGGCGCTGATGCCGTCCCAGGTGGCCTTTCGCTACTATGCTACGCCGGAGAACCGCTACGCGCAGGATTTCCACGGCCACGTCAAGAGCTGGCTCGGGCCCTCTGACGCCGAGACGGTGCGCGGCTTCTACGAGGGGGGCGTGCAGTCTGTGCCCTGGCTGGACTGGCTGCCCTCCGTGTTGATCTGGGCCCTCTTCACGCTCGTTTTCTACTTCACCTTTATCTGCGTGGTAACGCTGGTGAGGGCGCAGTGGATAGATCGGGAGCGCCTCTCCTTCCCGCTGCTCAAGCTGCCGCTTGAGTTGCTGGAGGGAGTGAGGGACGGCAAGCACAGCCTGCTGAGGAACAAACTTGCCTGGGCAGGGATGGCGATCCCCTTCGTCCTGCATATGGTCAATGGGCTTAACGCCTACTTCCCCGGTTTCCCCGCGCTGACCACGGACATCGACTTATCCCGTTACCTCACCGAGAACCCTTGGAACGCGATGTGGGGCGTAAGCCTGTCCTTCCGCCCCATGTATATGGCGATCGGCTACCTGATGAGCCTGGAGATAGCTTTCTCATGTTGGTTCTTCTTCCTTTTCCAGAAGTTGTTGCTGGTGGTCTCCTCGGCGATGTCGTGGACCGGCAGTGAATCGACCATGGCCGGTTTCCATTTCCTTGAGGAGCAGCAACACGGGGCTTTCCTCGCCCTGGCTGGCGTATATTTTTGGGTGCTGCGCAAGCATCTCAAGAATAGTTTTGATATCGCCTTCCGCGGTAAGGGCGCTTCGCGAAGCGCCCCTACTGAGGAGGTACACCGTTATCGTATTGCCTGGCTGGGGCTTATCGG
>CBDVCL010000348.1:0-3228 GCA_965372475.1 uncultured bacterium
GTGGATGACTTCCTCGCCGGAAAGAAGAACGTGCGGAAGACCGGTTCGTCGGAGCTAGAGCTGAGTAAGGACAAACTGCCGACCGAACAGGAGATCGTTGTGTTGGAGCCGTTAGCATAAGGCTGTCGTGTGTCACGTGTCGCGAGTCTCGCGTCGTTTGACACGAGACCCGTGACCCGAGACGCGGGACAGAGGAGAAAATGCGTAAAGTTCACGTTGCGAAGATAACCGCCGCCGTCAAGCGTATATGCATCGATACCAACTACAAGGTGGACCCCGGCATCATGGCCGCTTTCAAGCGGGGGCTGAAGACGGAGAAGTCCCCGGTGGGGGTGGAGATCCTGCGCCAGCTCATCAGGAACGCGGAGATCGCCGCGAAAGAACGCATCCCCATCTGCCAGGACTGCGGCCTGGCCGTGGTCTTTGTCGAACTGGGCGGGGATGTGCAGTTGACGGGTGGCGGGTTGAGGCAGGCGATAGAGGAGGGGGTGCGGCAGGGCTACCGGGAGGGCTACCTGCGAAAGTCGGTTGTCAAGGATCCCATGATCCGGGTCAACACCGGCGACAACACCCCGGCGATCATCCATGTTGATATCGTCCCCGGCAGCAAGATAAAGATAACCGTGGCGCCAAAGGGGGGCGGCAGTGAGAACATGTCTCGCCTCAAGATGATGAAACCCGCGGACGGAGAGGCGGGCGTCAAGGACCTGGTGCGCGAGACGGTGCGAGAGGCGGGCCCGAATCCCTGTCCCCCCATAGTTCTCGGCGTCGGCATCGGCGGCAACTTCGAGATGTGCGCGATCCTGGCGAAGAAAGCGCTGCTGCGCAAGCTGGGGGTGCCTAACAGGGACAAGCGCCTGGCGCGGCTTGAAAAAGAATTGCTGAAGATAGCGAACGACAGCGGTGTGGGGCCGCAGGGAGCCGGCGGCACGGTGACTTGCCTGGGGGTGGCCGTGGAGTCGCGCCCCTGTCATATTGCGAGTATGCCTGTTGCGGTTAATGTGAATTGCCATGTGTCGAGGCATGGAAGCACTGTCATTTAGTCGTTCGTCGTTAGTTGGAAAGAGCCCGTAGCCGGCGAACGACGAAATACGAACGACGAGCGACAGAGGGATATAGGGAGGACGAGACAAATGGCATCAAAACAACCGGTGAGAATAGCCACTCCCCTGGACAACGCCCAAGTGGCGAGACTGAAGGTCGGCACTCCCGTGCTCATCAGCGGCATCGTCTACAGCGCGCGCGATTCGGCGCACAAGCGGCTGGTGGATCTCCTTGATGCCGGAAGAAAACTGCCCATCGAGATAGAGGGCCAGGTCATATACTACATGGGACCTTCCCCCGCGCCGCCGGGGCGGCCCATCGGCTCCGCGGGGCCTACTACCGCCTACCGCATGGACCCTTACGCTCCCCGCCTCATGGCGATCGGGCTAAAGGGCATGATAGGCAAGGGCACGCGCAGTGACGATGTGAAGGCGGCGATGAGGAAGCACAAGGCCGTATATTTCGCCGCTATCGGCGGCGCGGGAGCGCTTATCTCCAAGTGCATACTCTCGGCGCAAGTGGTGGCCTACGAAGACCTGGGCCCGGAGGCTATCAGGCGCCTTGAGGTGAAAGACTTGCCGGCTGTGGTGGCCGGGGATATGTATGGGGGTGATATATACGAGATTGGCGTGAAACAGTACAGGAGAGGCTAGGGTGCAGTAGTGGCGTCCCTCCGCGGGCGCCACCAGCCGAAGCGACAGCGGAGGCTGGTAAAGAGACGGGCTAATATGCCGTTGCTCGTTTCTCGTTGCTCGGGTCCCGCGAGTAACGAGCGACGAACGACGAGCGACAACAAAAAGGAGCCGTGATGGCCAACAAAGACATCGAGAAGGCGAAGGAACTATTCGGCGCGGTGCTTGAGCAGCAGCTCGAGCGGGTGGAGAGGATGAAGAAGAGCGAGCAGGCCACGGACTACTCCAAGCTGGCCAAGATCATCATCGGCATTATCCCGGGCGACGGCATCGGCGACTTCATCGCCACCGATTCCAAGCGCGTGCTTGAGCACATCATGAAGGACGCGCTCGAGAAAGGGGAGGTGGAGTTCCGCGATATTTCCATGACCATCGAGGAACGGGCGAAGGTGAAGAAGCCCATCCCGGACGACACGCTGGCGAAGATAAAAAAGTGCCACGTCACCCTCAAGGGCCCCACCACCACGCCGAGGAAGGGCGACCCCTGGCCGAACATCGAGAGCGCCAACGTGGCGATGAGGAAGGAGCTCGACCTGTACTGTAATTTCCGGCCCGTGCGCGTGCCCAGCGAGGGCATCGATTGGTCCTTCTTCCGCGAGAATACCGAGGGTGCCTACGCTCTGGGCAGCCAGGGCATCAACGTCACCGATGAAATGGCGATCGATTTTGCCGTCACCACCACCCGGGGCTCGGAACGCCTGCTCAAGATGGCTTTCGAGTTCGCCAAGAAGAACGGCAAGAAGCGGCTGACCGTCGTTACCAAGGCCAACGTGGTCAAGACCACCGACGGCAAGTTCCTTTCCATCGCCCAGGAGATGGCCAAGGGATATCCCGGTATAGAGATGGACGATTGGTATATCGATATCATGACCGCGAAGCTGGTCGACACCAAGCGCCGCACCGGCTTTCAGGTGATGGCCCTGCCTAACCTCTACGGTGATATCCTTACAGACGAGGCGGCGGAGTTCCAGGGCGGCGTGGGCACGGCCGGCGCGGCGAACCTTGGCGACAAGTACTCGATGTTCGAGGCCATCCACGGCTCGGCGCCGCGCATGGTGAAAGAGGGGCGCGCCCAATACGCCGACCCCTGCTCGATGATCCGCGCTGCGGCTCTCTTGCTCAACCACATCGGCTACGTTGAAGAGGGCAAGAACCTCGAGATGGCGCTGGATGTCTGCGGCCAGTTCGAGAAGAAGATGGTGATGACCGGGCGTGACACGGGCGCCACGGGCAAGGATTTCACCGATTACGTCCTGGCTACGATGGCGGACAAGAAGCTTAAGAGTAGATGGGATCGGTATCAGAAGGAAGCGGTGAAAAAATAAGAACCGCGCGCGGTGGCCCGCGGTTCTTGTTCCGAACGGCCGCAGCGTATCCATGCGAGCGGAATAGGAGAATCCACAGGCCGCTGTGGATTCGCCCCGCACAGTGTAGGGGCGGACCCAAGTGTCCGCCCGAATTGCGGATTCGCATCCCTAGCTTGCCTGCGCCC
>CBDVCL010000349.1:0-3198 GCA_965372475.1 uncultured bacterium
GGTGACCCCAACCGCCATCTTTGGTGGGGGGGGGGGGGGTGATCCCCCCGCCCCTACATGTTCGGCGGGAATTGCAATCCCCGTAACCGAAGAGTTGGGCGTACTCGGCGAAGCAAAGTAGCCCATTACCCCCTTTTTGCAATTTCCGGATTGAAGGCAAGTACCGTCTGTGTTAGTATCATTCCACTTGCAAGAAGATCATCAGCATAAAAGGGCGCGGCCTCGCCGGTAACGGTGAAAACCAATTACTTTCGTAAATACCTGAGAGAAGCCCCCATATCGCAAGCGCTTTGGCGAAGCATTGAGTGCCGCTGTTACTCTCAACTGCCGCTGCGCCGTCCGCTCCTCGACATAGGCACGGGCGACGGCACGTTCGCTTCCCTTTTCTTCAAGGGCCGGGTCGACGCCGGCATAGACCACGATATACACCAATTACGCCTCGCCCGCAAGAAAAGGGCCTACAAGACGCTGCGGCTGGCCCAGGCGAACGGCCTTCCCTTCAAGAACAACAGCTTCAAGACCGTGCTCTCTAATTGTGTCATCGAGCATGTCGCCGACCAGCAAGCCACCTTTGACGAGATAAGACGGGTGCTCAAGCCCGGCGGCCGCCTCTATTTCACCGTGCCCAGCGCTTTCAGGGAGGTATACTCTCCCTTTCCCTGGTTGAGGTACCTCGGCCTGGGCTTCATCGGCCGCCTTGCGAATAGAATACTGCGCCGAGTCTGGATGGAAGATCACTTCTATACGCCCTCACGCTGGCAGCGCATCCTGAGAAGATCGCGTCTCAAGCTTGTATCGCATAGCTACTATTGCAGCCGCGCCGCCTATACCGTTTACGGCCTCTTCCTGCCTACGGCGTTCCTTTCTTACCTGTGCAAGAAGCTGTTCAACCGTTGGTTGCCGCTCAAGTTCATTCGTCGTTTTACCACCCCGGGCTGGGATTTTCTGCTGCGGCGCTTCTATTTGCAGGACTGTCCGCGCAAGGGCGCCGGGCTGCTGCTGGTGGCGGAGAAGCGCTAACGCTGATTACGCGGATTTGCTCGCCGAATACGCGGATCGGAAACGCCGATTACGCGGATTGTTAGCGCCGATTACGCGGATGAAATGATTTACGGTATGTTACAATAGGCAAAAATATAATCAGCGTCGAAGCTCTCCTCCTTCGAGACAGCCAAGAGGGAGCTGCCGTTTCGCGGCGGCCGCGGAGAAACGGCCGTTTTCCGCGTTTTCCGCGAGGATTCCGCGTTCTCCGCGAGGAATTCAGGCAAAAGTAACCCATTACCGAAATACACTATGAAACCAAGCCCCTGGTATAAGAGCAAACGCTTCTGGCTGGGCATTTCGATCTCGGCCTTCTTCGTCTATAAGCTCGCACACGACGTGCCGATGGACGAGGTGCTGGACGCGCTACGCGAGGCGAACTACCTCTATTGCCTGCCGGCACTGGCTTTCTACTTCCTCGCCGTATGGTTCCGCGCCGTACGCTGGCATTTCATCCTCAAGCCCGTAAAGAATGTCCCCAGCCGCGTGCTCTTCCCCTATGTCGTCATCGGCTATGCCGGGAACAACGTGCTGCCCTTGCGTGCCGGCGAGCTGCTGCGCAGCTATATATGCTCGGTGCGCGAGGATATACGCATCTCGACCATCTTCGCCACCATAGCTGTGGAGCGGATCTTCGACGGCTTGGTGATGCTTGTCTTCGTCGTCTTCACCTCGCTGATGTTACCCGCTTTCAACCAGAGCGTGGAAAAGGTAATAGAGCTGGCCGGCCTGCTATTCGCCGTGCTCTTCATCTTCGTGTTCCTCTTGGTCGTCTTCAAGGAGCACGCGCTGAAGACGCTGGCCTGGCTCTTCAAGCCCCTGCCAAAGAAGCTGGGCGCCGCGCTGTTAAACTTCAGCGACTTCTTCATCAACGGTTTGAAGGTTATCCGCAGCAAGCGCGATACCTTCATCATCTTGCTGAACTCGGTGCTTTTCTGGCTGTTGGAAGCAATGATGTATTATTTCATCCTGCTGGCCTTCCGCCACGTCTTCCCGGCTGATTTCGACCAGCCGCTGCTGCTGGCGGTGTTCACCGTGGCCATCACCAACCTGGTGATAATCATGCCCTCGGGCCCGAGCTTCATCGGCACCTTTCACTTCGGCTGCGCGCTGGCGCTGGGCATATACAGTTTCGGCAAGGCGGCCGCCCTTTCCTACGCCAACCTGCTCTGGTTCTGCCTGTTCATACCGATCGCGGTGCTGGGATTGGGTTACATGTACGCGATGAAGATATCGATGCGTGACGTAAGCAACGTGAGAAATAAGAAACGCAGATTGCGCGGATAATATCTTCGCGGATTACGCTGATCGAGGAGCGGAAATGCACGTATGCGTGATAGGAGCAGGGGTAGCGGGACTCACCGTGGCCTACAAGCTCTGCCAGGCGGGGAATCAGGTGACTGTCGTGGAACGGGACGACTTCATCGGCGGCCAGGCAGGGGCTTTCAGCATCGAAGGCCATATGCTCGACCGCTTCTACCACCATGTTTTTACGGGTGATCATCACTTCCATCGCCAGCTCGAAGAACTGGGCCTGGCAAGCGACCTGCTCTGGCTGCGATCGCGCATGGGCGTCTTCCATCACGGCAAGATACATAATTTCGGCACTCCGTTCGACCTCCTGCGCTTCTCCCCCTTGCCCCTGCTGGACAGGATAAAGTTCGGACTCGTCGCGCTCAAGCTCCAGCGCACCAGCGACTGGCACGAACTGGAAGATATCAGCGCGCTGGACTGGATCAAGGCTAACGCCAGCCCCAAGGTGCTTGAAGTCATTTGGGGGCCCCTGCTCAGGAGCAAGTTCGGTGACAAGGCAGACCAGGTGGCTATGGCCTGGCTCTGGAACAAGATCAAGCTCCGCGCCGAATCTCGCAGCAAAGGCATGGGCGTCGAGAAACTGGGCTACCTGCGCGGAGGCTTCTTTAGGGCGCTGGAAAAACTCGCTGCGCGCGTGAAAGAACACGCGGGAGAGATAAAGCTGCGCTTTGAAGTCACCTCTGTCGAGCAGAAGGGGGATGGATTTGAGATCAAGCCGCGTGAAGGAAAGGCGATTAGCTGCGACCGTGTACTGGTCTCTACCCCCACCCCCATATTCCTTGGCATCTGCCGCGGCTTGCCCGAGGACTACACCAAGAAACTGTCTAGACTGAGCTACCAGGC
>CBDVCL010000350.1:0-3189 GCA_965372475.1 uncultured bacterium
TCGTCGGAGAGCTTGAGCTCGATCACCTCTTCGATGCCGCCCGCGCCAAGCTTCACGGGCACACCCATGAAGATGCCCTTGAGGCCGTATTCGCCGTCCAGCTTCGCCGCCACGGGCAATACCCGTTTCTTGTCCTTGACGATCGATTCCACCATCTCCGTCACCGCCGAAGCGGTGGAATAGAAGGCGCTGCCCGTCTTCAAAAGCTTGACTATCTCGCCACCGGCGCCCTGCGTCCTTTTCACCATGGCGTCTATCTTTTCCTTTGAGATCAGTTCCGGGATGGGAATACCCGAGACAGTCGAAAAACGGGGCAGCGGCACCATCGTATCGCCGTGCCCCCCCAGCACCATCGCCTGCACGTCCCCCATCGAGACATCAAGCTCCATGGCGATGAACGAACGCAGGCGGGCAGAATCCAATACTCCAGCCATGCCCATGATCTTATTCTTGGGTAGGCCCATTATCTTGTCCGCGAGGTAAGTCATCACGTCCAGGGGATTGGCGACGTTGATGAGAATGCAATCGGGGGCCGCCTTCTTCACCGCCCCCATTACGTCGTTCATTATCTTCGAATTCACTTCCAGCAGGTCATCGCGCGACATGCCGGGCTTGCGCGGCACCCCCGCGGTCATCACCACGACGTCCGAGCCCTTTACGGCGGACATGTCGTTACTGCCTTCGATCTTGGTGTCGAAACGCTCCAGGGGGGCTCCCTCCATCATGTCCAGGGCCTTCCCCTGGGGCATGTCCTCGACGACGTCGATCAGGGTGACGTCGGCAATCTCGCGCTCCACTATCCTCTGAGCGCTCGTGGCGCCGACGAAACCAGCGCCGATCACGGATACCTTTTTCGCCATGTTCTTTCTCCTTTTGTTTGAATCGCAGATTACGCCAATGGGACCAGGCACGCACCGCTTGGTCCCCCGCTGATTACGCCGATTAACTTCTTCCGCGACATCGGCGCGCTGGCACAGCCAGCATCCGCGTCATCGGCGGCAAACTATTTCCTCTTCTTCAACTTCCCGTCGAACGTCTCTCGCGCAACGATCACCTGATACGCGAGCAACTAGCAACGAGCAACGAGCAACAGCGTTACTTGCGTTTCTTTAGCTTCTTCCTAAGCAATCCCGGTATCTGCGACGGCGTCTCTGCGACGGGGATACCCACCGCCTGCAACGCCTCTATCTTCGACTCCGCAGTGCCGCTGGAACCCGAGATGATAGCGCCCGCGTGTCCCATGCGCACCCCCTTGGGGGCGGTGCGGCCGGAGATGAAGGCGACAACGGGTTTCTTCATCTCCTTCTTCACGAACTGTGCGGCCACCTCCTCGTCGCTGCCGCCGATCTCGCCGATCAGCACCACCGCATCGGTGTCCGGATCAGCCTCAAACGCCTCCAAGGTATCAAGGAACGTCGTGCCGATAAAGGTGTCCCCCCCTATGCCGATACAGCTGGACTGGCCCATCTTCTCGCGCGTGAGAACGTCCACTACCTCGTAGGTGAGAGTGCCGCTGCGGGAGACGACTCCTATCTTGCCCGGCTTGACGATATTGCCGGGGAGGATGCCCAGCTTGTTCCGGGGCGGTGAGATCATGCCCGGGCAGTTGGGGCCGATGATGCGCGCGTCCCTGCGGTTTATGTAGCTGGTGACCTTGAGCATGTCGTTCGCGGGTACGCCCTCGGTGATGCAGACGATGAGCTCGATGCCGGCGTTCGCCGCCTCCATCATCGCGTCCATGCAGAAGGCCGCGGGGACGAATATCACCGAGGCGTTGGCGCCGGTCTTGCCTACCGCCTGGGCCACGGTGTCAAAGACGGGCAGTCCTTCTACCTTCTGCCCGCCCTTTCCCGGCGTCACGCCGCCCACCACCCTGGTGCCGTAGTCAAGCATCCCCTTGGTGTGGAAGGCGCCGTCCCGGCCCGTGATCCCCTGCACGATGACCCTGGTGTTCTTATCCGTAAATATCGCCATAGTTCTCTCCCTTTCTTCTCGGGCGGACACACCGGTCCGCCCCTACGACCGGTTGTGGATTCCACGAACCAGAGGTGCGCGGAATCTCTATTTTGCGCCTGCGGCTTGGACCACCTTCTCCACCGCCTCGTCCATTGTCACGGCCGAGATCAACTCCGTCTTCTCCAGTATCGCCCGCCCCTCCCTGGCGTTGGTACCCGTCAGCCTGACAACGATGGGGGCCTTCTTCTTTATCTTTCCCAACGCTTCGACCAAGCCCTTGGCGACGTCGTCGCAGCGGGTGATGCCGCCAAAGATGTTAAAGAGGATGGCCTTCACCCCCTTGTTCCGCCCGATTATCTGCATCGCCTTTATCACCTTCTGGGGGCTGGAACTGCCGCCGATGTCGAGAAAATTGGCCGGCTCGCCGCCCGCCCGCTTGACCATGTCCATCGTCGCCATCGCCAGGCCTGCCCCGTTGACCACGCAACCGATATCCCCATCCAGCCCAACGTAGGAAAGACCGTTCTGCTTCGCTTCCCACTCGTCCGTCCCCTTGCCCGCCGCCTCCGCCACGGACGAGAACTTCGGATGACGGAAGAGAGCGTTATCGTCTATGAGGAACTTGGAATCCGCCGCCATGAACTCGCCGCTCTTCAGGCGCACCAACGGGTTGATCTCGGCCAGGGTTGCGTCCTCGCCGATGAAGGCGTCATATAGGGCGCCGCAGAACCTGGCCAGGCCCTTTCCCGCACCCGCCTCAAGGCCGCTCTCGTAGACGAGGCGGCGCATGATGAAGGGCTTCATCCCCGAATGGATCCCCACTCCGACCTTGACGACTTTCTCAGGCGTCTTCGCCGCAATCTGCTCGATCTCGACTCCTCCCTCGGTGCTGAAGATGGCGGTGATCTTCTTTTGCGCCCGGTCGTGGATCAAGCCGAGGTAATACTCGTCCTTGATGTCTATAGCCTTCTCCACCAACACTTTCTCCACCTTCAATCCCTTGATCTCCATGCCCAGGATCTTCTCGGCCGCCTTCTCCGCCTCCGCAGGGTTCTTGGCCAGCTTGACCCCGCCTGCCTTGCCCCGTCCCCCGACCAGGACCTGTGCCTTAACCACCACTTTCGTCCCCATCCGCTCAGCGATGTCGTGTACCGAGTGCGGGTTGGTCGCGACCCAGCCGTCCGGCACTGGCACGCCGTATTTGGCGAGCAATCTCTTGCCGTAATGTTCGTC
>CBDVCL010000351.1:0-3181 GCA_965372475.1 uncultured bacterium
CGGGTGGCGCCCGCAGAGGGACGCCACTACTGCATAATGTCTACGTCTGCATACCCCGCCTTCGGCTCTTTTTCCTTTTTACTTTTTACTTCTTACCCGCGCCCTTCGGGCGCGGTGGCGCCCGCCCGCCGTCGTCAGCGTTCCGTCTTGCATTACTTCAATGGTGCGGAACGCTGGCTATGGCGGGTAAACTCCAGGACGCCACTACTGCACTCTCTTTACTTCGTACTTCTTGCTTCTGCCTTACGTCCCTCCTCCCAGCATCCTGCCAAGAACGATAAGGTTCCTGGCCACCGCGTACTGCAGGAAGGCCAGGGTGACGATGACGAGGATGGGAGAGAAGTCAATGCCATAGCGATACGGCGACACGAGGCGGCGGAAGGGGCGCTGGGCCGGCTCGGACAGCGCCCGCAACACCAGCACGAACTGGTTGATGGGACCTGGGTTGATCCAGGATATCAAGGCGTTGCATACTATCACGAACATATACAGTTGCAGGACCATCTGCAGGACGTGCCCGAGGCCGATTATGATGTTTCCGATGAAAGGCATTATGCGATTTATGATTTTAGATTTCGGATTGTTGATTGTTAATCGAAGCACAATCAAACTTCCTGGTGAATCATCAATCAACAATCGAAAATCAAGAATCCAGCTACACCTTCTGCTTCAGCGCTTCCTCCATGAACTTATCCAAGTCCCCGTCCATCACCCCGTTGACGTTGCCCGTTTCGTGGTTGGTGCGGTGGTCCTTGACCATGGTGTAGGGCTGGAAGACGTAGGACCGGATCTGGCTGCCCCAGGCTATCTCCTTCTTCTCCGGACTGGCCTTCTGCCGCTCCGCCTCTAACTCCGCCTCGCGGTGCGCGTATACGCGCGCCTTGAGTATCTTCATTGCCGCGCCGCGGTTTTTATGCTGGGAACGCTCGCTCTGGCACTGGGCGACGATGCCGGTGGGCTGGTGCGTGATGCGCACGGCCGATTCCACCTTGTTCACGTGCTGGCCTCCCGCGCCGCCGGCGCGATAGGTGTCTATCTTCAGTTCCTCGTCCTTGAGATCTACCTCGATGCTATCCTCAATGTCCGGGATGACATCCACCGAGGCAAACGAAGTGTGCCGCCTCTTGTTCGCGTCAAAGGGAGAGATGCGCACGAGGCGATGCACGCCGCGCTCTACCTTCAGGTAGCCGAAGGCAAAATCGCCGCTCACGGAGATAGTAACGGACTTTATGCCCGCTTCCTCGCCGGGCAGAATGTCGAGCGTCTCCTGCTTATAGCCGCGGGCCTCGGCCCAGCGGCTGTACATGCGCGAGAGCATCTGCGCCCAGTCCTGGGACTCGGTACCGCCGGCGCCGGGATGAATGGTGAGAAGGGCGCCAACGCGGTCATGCTCGCCATCCAGCATGCGCATCAACTCCGCCCGTCCCATCTCCCCGGCCAGCTTGGCCTTGCCCTCGTCAAACTCGGAGGAGAGGCCCGCGTCCTTTTCGGCGGCGAGGAGCTCCTCCATCGCCGCGAGGTCGGAGAGCTGCTGCCCGAGCCCTGCCATCCTATCTACTTCGCGTCTCAGGCCGGATAGCTCCGCTCCCTCTTTGCGGGCGCGTTCCTTGTCCTTCCAGTAGTCAGGGCTCTCCGCGGCTTTTTCCAACTCCGCCAGGCGCCGTTTCTTCTCATCCAGGTCAAAGATAACCTCCCAGCTTGGACAACCTCTGGGAGAGCTCGGCTAGTCTGCGGTCTTTTATGGTCATTATATCCTCGCAATGATAACGGGGTTCGGGGATCGGGAATCGTTAATGAAAATCGCCCGAATCAACTGCATTTAGGCGAGTTTAACAGAAGTCCTGCTTGATGACAAGAACAAAGGGGCGCCTTCCACCTTCGCCGAGGCTACGGCGGACAGGCGCGAGGCGCCACTACACATTCAAGGAGACCATTCCAACCTGAATTGTCGGGCGCACACACAGGTGCGCCCCTACGAAGGTGGATTATCCTCACCTTAGGGGCAGGCACGGGGGCCTGCCCCTACAACCTGGTGGTGCTGAAGTAGCCCCGCGGCTACTTCAGTACTATTACTTTCTTAACGTCCTTCCAATCGCCGCACTTGATGAGCACGACATAGACGCCGTTGCCCACCAGGCTTCCCTTCTTGTTATGACCGTCCCAACTGGTGCTGTAGGGTTCGCCCTTGCTCACATTCCGCTCCAGCATCCGGCCGACAAGTTCGCCGGTCACGGAGTATATCTCCACCGTGAGGCGCCCCTGGCGCGGCGCCAGGCCCCGGATACGCACCACTTCCTCCTCCGCCGGGTTGAAGTGGTTCCTATCCAGGAAGGCGGGCAGGTACCAGGTCGGCGTGCGTGTATAAGTGGGGCTGATGGTAGAAGTCGGCGTGATAGTGGAGGTGACGGTGACGGTGCGGCTTACCGTATGGGTGCCGCTCGCCGTCAGCGTGGGGCTCCAGGTCGGCGTCGGCGACACGGTGCTGCTGTGCGTAAGCGTAGGGGGAGGAGTGGCCGTGCGGGTAGCCGTGCGTGTCGGCAGGGGCGTGGCAGTTCGAGTAACAGTGAGCGTAGCAGTCAGTGTAACGCTGGGCGTCAGCGTGTGCGTCACGGTCGCGGTCCGCGTGGCGGTACGCGTATCAATACGCGTATGCGTCATCGTCAGCGTCGGTGTGTCGGTCGGCGAATGCGTATTGGTATCTGTGGCGGTGCGCGTATGCGTACGAGTGTGGCTGCGTGTGTAGCTGCGCGTATTGGTCCGAGTATCGGTCGGGCTATGTGTCGGTGACGCGCTGGCGCTAGCGGTGCGTGTCCAGGTGGCAGTCGACGTGCGCGTGTGCGTCAGCGTGTCAGTGGGGCTGGGACTTGGCGTATGGCTGGCGCTCTCGGTGGCAGTGCGTGTGGCAGTCGGCGTAATGGTGGAGGTGTAGATCGGAGTGTCAGTGCTGGTGGGAGTAACAGTACGAGTCGGCGTCACGGTGCTTGTGGGCGAGGCCATCACCTGGAAGCCGACGCTGTGGTCGTAGCTGGCGGACTTGATGAAGCCGATGGCGGCCTGCCCGAATGAATCGTTGACGTAGTAGCTCACCGAACTGCGCTTGGCGCCTCCCGCATCCACCACGTACCAGTCGATGCGATAGTTGGCGGACGACACCGCTACGGGAGCAGCGCGCAGCGGCGCG
>CBDVCL010000352.1:0-3178 GCA_965372475.1 uncultured bacterium
CAAGGTGCGCCGTGAGGATACTGGCTAGTGCTACTTAGTACGAAGCGAAGCAGCATCTCGAAAGCGGTGACCAGGGCTGACCTGCGTCGTGTGGCGCTTCGGAGCTTCCTGCTGCAGGCGGCCTGGAACTACAAGGGCCTGCAGAACCTGGGGTTCCTCTACGCGCTTAAGCCGGTGTTGCGCAAGCTTTACCCGGGCCGGCGGCAGAGGACGAAAGCCTACGGGCGCTACAAGGGGAATATGCAGACGCACCCCTATTTCGCGTCCCTTCTTCTGGGGCTAGCTGTGCGCGTGGAGGAGGAACGCGCCCGCTTGGGGGTGAGGGCAAAAGTGAGAGAGGAGGAGGACGTGACCAGGGACGTGGCCGGGGTACTCTCATACATCGGCGATTCCCTTTTCTGGGCATCGCTCAAGCCGCTGGCGGCCCTGGTCGGAGTGATGATCATCTTCTTCGCCGGCGACAACCTGGCCGTGAAGCTTTCCGGGCCTGTGGTTTTTCTCGTACTCTATAATCTGCCGCACTTCCATTACCGTATCGGCGGTGTCTTCCGCGGTTATCGCTCGGGCGAGCAAATACTCAACAGGATCCATGGCGGTTACTTCAACAGGCTCAGGGATTACATCCACGTCTTCGGCTGTGTCTTGATAGGGGTTTTGGCCGCTCACTTTTGCCAGCAGCAAGTCGGCGGCTGGGCCGACCTGCTGAACCTGGGCAACTTCTTTTTCCTCGCCATGGTCTTAGTGCTCTATACCGCTCTCAAGCGCCGCATAGGGCCGACGCGGCTGATCTACCTGGGTTTCATCTTTGTATTGCTTGTCGGCTGGGTTGGGAGGTAAAAGGATGGGCGGCAAGAAGAACAGGAAAAAGAAAAAAACGATATCGGAGCGGTTCCGCGTGGTCAACGAGAAGGGCATGCACTTGGCGGCCGCCGGCGAGATCGTGAAGCTGACCAACAAATTCAAGGCCAAGGTAACGCTGGCTTTCGAGGGCAATAAGGTCAACGGCAAGAGCCTCTTGAGTATCATAAGCCTGGCGGTGCCGTGCGGTTCCTGGTTCAGGGCCTACGCTGAAGGGGATGATGCCGTCCCCTTGCTGCGGGGCATGGCCAAGCTTGTCGCCTCGGGCTTCGGCGCCGGCGCGGCGAAGCGGCGGTCGAAGGTCAAACGTCGGAACGTCAAGCACTGAGAGTTTAGAAAGTTATGAAGGTTTCGTCCTTCGGACACTCCAATATTGAAGAGAATATGGTTGGAACGTTTAGAAAGTTCACAGGATGCAACTTTCAAAACGTTCAACGTTCTAAACCTTCTAAACAACTGAAGAAAAGGGTGAAGAGACGTTAGACGGGGAATGAGAGGATAATAGATGCTCAAAGGAACGCCCGTTGCACCGGGCATAGTCGTCGGTAGGGTTCACAAGTACCGCCGCGGTTTTTCCGTGGTCAAGCGGATGGAACTGCGCGCGGCAGCGGTGAAGGCAGAGATAGAGAAGTTCCGCCGCGCCTGCCGCCAGGCCGGCGAGGAGATAATGGCGATCGAGAAGACAATACGCCGCCAGCTTCCCCGGGGTGGGGAAGCTCCCTTCGAGGCGCATCGCCTGATGTTGAAGGACCCGGCTTTTGCCGGGCGGATCGAAGAGGAGATCGCCTCGCGCCGGCTGAATGCCTCCTTCCTGGTCAGGAGCCTGCTCGATGAGTACGAGCGGAAGTTCGCCGCGCTGGACAACCGCCTGATGCGTGAGCGGATCAACGACATCCAGGACGTGGGCGAGCGCATTATCCGCAACCTCAAGGGGGAGATACAGCCCTCGCTGAGCGATGACGGGGAGCGGGTGATCCTGGTCGCCAGGGAGTTATCACCCTCCGAGACGACCAACCTGTTGAAGAAGCGCGTCATCGGCCTGGCCACCGATATTGGCGGTGCCACCTCGCACTGGGCGATAGTCGCCCGCGCCCTGCGCATCCCGACCGTGGTCGGCCTGGGCCGCTTGTGCGAAAGCACGCAGGACGGCGACCTGGTGATTCTCGACGCACTGCGCGGCACGGTGATCCGCAACCCCAGCGCCGCCCAGGTGAAGAGATACCGTGGCCTGGAGCGGGCCTGGCGGGGGGAGGAGCGCTCCCTGCGCCGCTTGCGCTCTTTGCCCGCCCGCACCCGTGACGGGGAGCGCGTGAGCCTGATGGTGAACATCGAGATGCCCGAGGAGATGGGGGCGGTCGATGAGTACGGCGCTGACGGCGTGGGGCTCTATCGCACGGAGTTCCTTTTCGTGGACGGCGCTCCCGGGGAGGAGGAGCAGTTCCGTGTATACCGGGAGTTGGCGCGGAAGATGAAGAAGCGTCCGGCTATCATCCGTACCCTGGACGTCGGCGGCGACAAATTTATCTCCAAGCTGGGGTTGCACGACGAACGCAATCCCTTCCTGGGCTTGAGGGCGATCCGCCTTTGCCTGTCAGACCGCAAGCTTTTCGAGACGCAGTTGCGGGCGGTACTGCGCGCCAGTCACTACGGCAACATCAAGCTGATGTTTCCGCTGATATCCGGCCTGGCCGAGTTGCGCCAGGCGTTGGCGGTGCTGGCGAAGACGAAGCGGCAGCTGGAAAGAAAGGGGCTCCCCTTTGACCGCGCCATGCAGGTGGGGGTGATGATCGAAGTGCCGTCGGCGGCGCTGATCGCTCCGGCCCTGGCGCGGCTGGTGGATTTTTTCTCCATCGGCAGCAACGACCTTATCCAGTATACCCTGGCGGTGGATCGCAGCAACGAGGCGATATCCTATCTCTATGAGCCGCTGCATCCAGGCGTGCTCAAGTTGCTGGAGATGACGGTGGCGGCGGCCAAGCAAGCGGATATCACGGTGAGCATCTGCGGCGAGATGGCCTCCGACCCGGGCATTGTCCCCTTGCTGTTGGGCATGGGTTTTGACGCCCTGTCCGTGGTTCCCGCGGCCGTGCCCGAGGTAAAACAAGCCATCCGTTCCCTTGACGCCCGCAAGACACGCCGGGTTATCGGCAAGATACTGCGCAACGAGCGCCCTGAACTGATCCGCCGCCAGCTGGAGAAGCGAGTGCGGGCGGCGCGGCGGAAGTACGGCGTCAGCTATGGCAGGGGGAAGTGATACAAAGGAAGTTAAGAAGTAAAAAGGAAAAAGGAAAAAGTGCAGTAGTGGGGGCCGGGCCCGGCC
>CBDVCL010000353.1:0-3175 GCA_965372475.1 uncultured bacterium
GCCCAGTTGGAGGCACTGCTTGGCGCCGCCAGGAGCGAAGAGCCGGAGCCGGGGTCGCCGGGCGCCGCTCAGGGCATGGGGGCTGGTGTCACACCGTTGTCCGGCAGGCAGAAGGCGGACCCCTACCAGGAGAGGTCGCTTGATAAGCTGGATTTCAGCCGCGGGTTCTACTGCAGTTTGAACGCGGGATTATGCAAGATCTGGGAGGGTGCTTATGAGAGGATCGCGGCCGAGTATAATCCCTATGCTGTTTCTGGGGTATCTATCGTCAGTTTTGATTATATCCCGGGTACCACGGCCCTGAACGTGCACTTCGGCGGCGGAAAACGCGTCAGCCATCTCTTCTTCCTGGGGCTGGGGTTCGTTTATAATAAGGTGCATTTGCTTGACTATAAACTGGAGTTTTATGACCCGTCCATTAAAACGGGACTGCTTACGCAGGAGATAAAATCCAATGGCAGTCTGATGATAGTGGGGCCTGAAGTGATGATGAAGTTCCCCGCTGATTCTTTCGTTTTTCTCTTGAAAGCCGGCATTGGTTACGCCAAGGGCAGCATCAGCGAGGAGCGGACCGACAGTTATCACGTGTCAGGCGTGGTGCCGCTTCCCAGTTGGTCGGTCAGTTCCAGCGGCTGGGCCCTTTCCTGCGGCTGTGAGATGGCGGTGCCTATTGGCTCGGCGATGTTTGTCAGCGCGGAGGTGGCCGTGGTCACCGCTATGATGGGCTCTTGGGGCGGCACCGCGAATTGGGAAACCGGTGATGTGGATGGCGTGCTGATGGAAGGGGATACCAAGGGGTTCTACGAGGAGGGCAATTGGACCCTGGAGCAGGCGGAAGAACTGGGATACTACATGATGGTGATGGGTGATGAGACCGCCAGCGAAGCGGCCGCGATGGGCTGGGAGAAGGCGAAGATGAACCTGGGCGGCTACGGCGCGCGCGTCGGCCTGGGATTTCAATTCTGAAGCGCGGATTGCATGTGCATAAGAGCTTCCTCATTTTTCTTTCTCTGTTAGTCCCTATGCTTTCCTTTCACAATTACGTCCTTGCGGCGCCGGCCGCCGACCCCGAAGCGTACTATAACTACGGCAATACGCTCTACGCGGCAGGCGATTACGACGGGGCGATAGGATACTATGGCCACGCGATCAAGCTTAGGCCTGAGTACTGGGAGGCGCACCAGGGCCTGGGCACGTGCTACTACGCGAAGAAGGACTACGCCAGGGCGCTGGCGCACATCGGCCGGGCGTGCGAACTCAACCCGCGGGATACTGGGCTCGCCTCTTTCAAGGCGGAGTTAGAGGGACTGGCCGCCGCCCCCAGCAGTCCGCCGATGCCGCAGGTGGCAGAGGAGGAGCAGGAGCAGCGGGGCGGCAAGGGCGGCAAGATGATGCTGAGCATAAAGCCGGGGCTGTGTTTCGGCGTGGATGGCAGGTTCGAGAAACTAGCGGGCGGATACCCGGGGCAGTGGCAGAGAGAAATACAGAGTGACAGGGATTACTGGAAGGCCGACGGCTGGCCCGTGGTGGATGTCGACGAGCCGGCCGCCTCGGCCGAGGCGAAGAGCCGCTCGCTCGGCTACATCTTCGGCCTCAACATGCGCATCGGCGACAGGTTCCTCGTGGGGCTGGATGTGCTCTTCCGCAGTTCCACCCTCTTTGAGATGGAGCGTGAGAAGACCACCTACCTCGAGAACGAGAGTTTGCCTGCAGCGCACGAGATAATGAGTCTTAGCCATAAGACGTCGCGGGAGATGAGCGGGCGTTTCTTCGGCCTCTGTCCGACGTTCGCGGCGGTCTATGAGGCAGGGTTCGTGATGCTCGTCGGTAGGATCGGTATCGGCTTCGCCCGCAGCAGTTTCAAGACGATCTACAATTACAGGTACGATCGCAGCTATGAGGATGAAGTGGCGTCTAGCTCGGACGTTTACTGGTACGAGAGCGAGGAGCAGGCAGAAGGCACCGCCACGGGGATGATGATATTGATAGGCGGAGAGGCGGTAGTGCCTCTGCTTGGGCCGGCTTTCGCCAGCATCGGCATCGATTACCTTCGCGCCCACACCGGGACGCTGTCGGGGAGTAGTACCTGGAGTTGGAGCAACAGCAATGACTTGGGAGGTGTCGGCGGCAACATCGGTGTCTGGATGGACGGTACCGATGAAGCGGGCACTTACAGCTTCGAGTTCGTCAGCGAAGAGGACGCGGACGCGGCGAAGGCTGACGGCGCGCAAGAGGTAGACTTGGACTACGGTGGGGTTGGCCTGCGTCTCGGCCTGGGTCTCTATTTCTGATTTACCACGACGGCACGACGTTTAACAGGGGGAAGAGAAATGATTACAGATAACAAGATGGCGCTATTGGTCTTTGTGCTGTGTCCCTGGACTACGCTGCTGCAGGCTCAGGCGGCTGACCCCACCGCTTACTGCAATTACGGCAACACGCTCTACTCGCAGGGGAGCTACGACCAGGCGATCAGCTACTACAAGTATGCCATTCAGCTCAAGGTTGACTACTGGGAGGCGCACCGGGGCCTTTCTTATTCCTATTACATGAAGAAGGACTACACCAACGCCCTAACGCATACCAACGAAGCGTTGAAATACAACCCGGGCGATGCGAATCTCGCCTCGGTCAAGACGAAGCTGGAGGGGCTGGCGGGTCCACAGGCTCCCTCGGTGGCTGGCGCGCTGGCTTCACAGGGAACCGCAGCCGCCGAATCAGGAGCGGCGGGGACCTCGGACGCGACAAGCTCGATGTATCCGCGGGGAGAGGCGGTGGTAGGTACGAAAGGATTGAAGGGGAAATTCCTGGTGAGTGCGAAGGCGGGTCTAAGCCTGGGATTTGATTCAAGCAGGTTCGAGAAGCTCGCCACCGATTGGGAGAAGGACAGTAGCGATTATACTGAACACACCGTCGAAGATATGGAGATGTTCTATCCCGTGGTCACAACTGACACGAACGTGATAGAGACCGAGAGCGTAGGGAAGCCAATGGGGATACAGGTGGGTGGTGGTTTCAGGTTCCAGCCGCGTTTTCTGGTGGGCATGGATATCTTCTACAGTAGTTTCACTCTTTTCAAGGCGCAGTATGATATGAAAGTAACTGGGGTTGATGAGGGACTACCCTTCTTTCACATCTTCTCAGTAGACTCGAGAACGCGAAACCGTGAAATCAG
>CBDVCL010000354.1:0-3174 GCA_965372475.1 uncultured bacterium
TCGAGGCGGCTCTATTGAGCAATAGGAAGAAACGCGCGGTGAAGGTGCAGGAACTATTGAATTCACAATGCCAAATTCAAAATTAAAAAGCGCTCCCTTTTGACCTTTGCATTTTGAATTTTGAATTACTTCGGCTTCTTTTCCAGAACTCGCTTCTTACTTCCCCGCGCTTTCCCCGGTATTGTCCGTCGCGCGGTCGGTAGGCCGACGTAATACTTCCCCGCCGGGATCCTGGTGTTCTGAGCGATGACGCTTCCCGCCTCGATGTAAGCACCCTTGCCCACCCTGGTGGGCGCCACCAGCACCGCGCCGCCGCCGATGAAGGCGTCATCGGCCACGAAAGTCTTGTGCTTGCGCACGCGGTCGTAATTCACCGTCACTGTGCCCGCGTCGACATTCACCCTGCGGCCCATGGCAGCGTCGCCGACGTAGCAGAAGTGCTTGATGGTAGTCCCCGCGCCGATCGTCGCCTTTTTCAGCTCGACAAAGTTGCCGATGCGCACGCCTTTGCCGACGTCACAACCGGGGCGGATGTGCGAGAAAGACCCCACGCTGGCTTTTTCCCTGATCACACTGCCTTCGAGCGAGGAGTTCTTCACCACCACGTTGTCCTCGAGGCGGCAGTCGACGATCTCGGCCATGGGACCGATACGGCAATGCCGGCCGACCTTGCTCTTCCCCGAGAGGAAGGTGTAAGGATAGATGATGCTGTCCCGCCCTATCTGCACGTCCTTGTCGATATAGACGCTCTCGGGATCGACGATCGTCACGCCGTTTTCCATCAGGCCCTCGCAGATGGTCTTGCGCATCACCTTTTCCACGTGCGAGAACTGCGAACGCGTGTTGACCGTGGCCATCTCGCGGTTATCCTCCAGGAGCCGCGCCCGCACCGGCAGGCCCGAACCGATCATCATATCGATCACGTCGTTAAGGTAGTACTCACCCGTGACCGGGGACTTCTTCATGTCGGGAACCAAGGGCGCCATGCGCTTGATATCAAGGAAATAGGTGAGCCGGTTCACCTCTTTCACCCGCCTCACCTCGGGGCTAGCGTCCTTGTCCTCGACGATGCCCATCACCAGGCCGTCATCGTCCCGCACCACACGCCCCAGGCCCGCAGGGTTCTTCACCATTGCCGAGAGGAGCGTACAGCAAGGCTTCTCGGCGCGGTGCTCACGCAACGCGCCCTTCAGCGTAGCGGGAGAGAGTAATGGATGGTCAGCGGGGAGCACGAGCAGGTCGCCCCTCCTGCCCTTCAACTTCGGCCAAGCCGTTTTCAGCGCGTGCCCGGTGCCCAGGGGCCGGTCCTGGCGGACGAAGTTGATCTTGGCACCGAGCGTGCGGCGGAAAGGCGCCATTTCCTTGCCCGTGACCACGAAGATATCTCTGTCCTTTATGCCCAGGGAATAACACTGGTCGAGCACGTGCATGATCATCGGCTTGCCGCAGATGTCGTGCAGGACCTTGGGCAGGTCGGACTTCATGCGCACGCCCTTACCGCCAGCTAATATCAGCGCAGTTAATTTCGGCATAATCTCTTCTTATCCACAGATTTCACAGATTACACAGATTGCTCTTTGGAGCTTTAACTCGCAGGTTCTCTCCACCAGTCAAATTGCACAGATTTCCGCGGATTTCTTCTTCTTTGTCAACGGCACATCTAGTGTCAACCACCACATTGCCGCTGATTTTCAGCAGCTTACAATCATCTCGTAAAGAAGCGCCGTTATCCAAACAAAAGAAATCTGTGGAATCTGTGGATCCATCTTAGCTTGATTCTACCATTTTACGCACCGATGCGCAAAGCTCCTGCGCCCGTTTCAGCGTCGGCGCCTCGGCGATGATACGGATGATCGGCTCTGTATTGGACGGGCGCACGTGTATCCATTCCCGCTCGCGCACAACCTTGATCCCGTCAGTCTCATCCAACTGTTCGGAACTGAAACGCTCCTTGATCCTGCGCAACATCGGGTAGACCTGCGAACTAGATACCTCTATCTTCTCCTTGACGATGTGATACCGGGGCAACCCGTCCACCAGCGAGGACAACGTGCCGCCGTGCTCAGCCAGGGCGGAGAGTATCAGGCCGATGCCCGCGAGGCTGTCGCGCGAGCAGTTTATCGCGGGGTAGACGCAACCGCCGCCGCCTTCGCCGCCGCAGACGCCGCGGCGCAGGAGCATTTCCCTCGCCACGTTCACCTCGCCGATGGCGGTGCGGTATATCGGTACGCCGTATTTCAGCGCCAGGTCGTCCATGGCGCGCGTCGTGGAAAGGTTTACCACGATCGGCCCTTTCTTCCTGCTCAGCACGAAATCGCTCGATATGACCACGGTGTACTCCTCACCGATGGGCACGCCGCGCTCGTCCACCACGGCGAGGCGGTCGGCGTCAGGGTCCTGGGCGAAGCCGATATCGGCGCCTGATCTCTTCACCAGTTTACAGAGGCCGCCCAGGTTCTCGGGCAGGGGCTCCGCCACGCGCGGGAAGAGGCCGTTGGGGGTGGTATTGATGCTCACCACCTTGCAGCCGAGCGCCTTCAGCAGGCGGGGGGTGATAACTGAACCCGCGCCATTGACGCTGTCAAGTGCCACGGTAAAGCGCCGTTTCTTCACCGCGGCCGTGTCCACGTTATCCAGCACCAGCTTGATGTGCCGCTCGTAAGCCCGGTGGTATTCCTCCGGCTGTTTGTATTTCCCCGGCGAAACGCGGCGGAAATCCCCCTGGTAATATACCTCCAGCAACTCGTTGGTCTGGCCCAGCAGGACGCCATCGGCATCGATAAACTTGAGCGCGTTCCACTGCAGGGGATTATGGCTGGCAGTGATCATCACCCCGCCACGCGCCTTGAGGATGGGCACCATCGTGTGCACGGTGGGCACGGGGCAGATGCCCAGGTCGATGACCTCGCAACCGGTGCTTATCAAGCCGGCGTAAACGGCCTGGCGCACCATCTCGCCCGAGGGACGGGTGTCGCGGCCCAAAACCACCGGCCCGCCCCTGATGTAGCTACCAAAGGCCTCGGCAAAACGAATGAGCAGTTGCGGGGTAAGTGTTTCCCCTACTACACCCCGCACGCCCGAAACGCTTATCTTTAACGTCTTGAGTTCACCCATACCCGCCCTCCGGGCGGTGGGGGCCGGAGAAAGCCGCCCCCACACCACAATTTAAATTTT
>CBDVCL010000355.1:0-3166 GCA_965372475.1 uncultured bacterium
GCTCCACTTCTTCACTTCCTTGCCCTTGACCACGAAACGGCCCTTCTTCTTCTCTAGCGTGAAACGGGCTTCGGCGCGGTAGACCTTGTAGGGGCCCTCCGATTCGGGCGCGACACCCGCCTCCGCCAAAGGGCTACGGCGTGGCGAGAGCGGCGCCTCTACGCCGGCTTGCGACAGTAGCTTCGATACGCCACCGACCAGCTCGGCAAGGTTGTCGCCCCTCACAGCGCTCACGGCATAAGCTTCTATCTTCTTGCGCTTGAACCAGGCCACCGCCTTTTCCAGGGGCGCGGCTAGCGGCGCCCCTGCCGCCTGCTGGGTCTGGTCTATCTTGTTGAGCGCCACGGCCTTGACCCTGGCCGACAAGCCGCTGATGTACTTATCCAGTTCTCCACACAGCACCTTGTAAGTCTCTCTGTAATCCTCGTCGCCACATATATCAATTACCATCAACAGCAGGCCGCTCCGCTCTATATGCCGCAAAAACTCCAGCCCCAGGCCCTTGCCCTCGTGCGCTCCCTCTATCAGCCCCGGTATGTCCGCCATCACGAAGCTCTCCCCCTCCTCCACCTTCACCACGCCCAGGTTCGGCTCCAGGGTAGTGAAAGGATATTCCGCTATCTTCGGCCGGCTGGCGCTGAGGCGAGAGATGAGGGTGGACTTCCCCGCGTTGGGGAAACCTATCAGGCCAACATCGGCAATCGATTTCAGCTCCAGCGCCAGCTCCTTTTCCTCGCCTGGCTCGCCTTTCTCGAATATCCTCGGCGTGGTACGCCTCGACGTAGCGAACCTGGCGTTGCCCTTGCCGCCCCGCCCACCGCGCGCCACCACTACTTCGTCCCCGTCGTTAACAAGGTCGGCGAGAAGCTCGCCCCGAACCGTGCCGCAGGCTCTGGTTCGGGGCTCGCCGTCCTCTACCTCGCTGACCGTTGTGCCCAGGGGCACCGCCAGCACCATGTCATCGGCGCTAGCGCCGTACCGCTTGTCACCTTCGCCGTGCCTGCCGCGCCCGGCGCGGTAGAGCGGCCTGAAATGGAAATCCACAAGCGTGCGCAGTCCGCGCTTCGCCCGCACTATCACGCTGCCGCCCTTGCCGCCGTCGCCGCCGTCGGGGCCGCCCTTGGGGCGGCTCTTCTCGTGGTGGAAGGAGAGACAGCCATTGCCGCCGTTACCGGCCTGGACCTTGATCTTTGCTCGGTCGATGAATTTCATCTTCTTGGTTCCGTGTCCCGGGTCACGTGTCTCGTGTCAATAGAAGGACACGCGACTCGAGACGCGCGACACGCGACTGCTAAAATAAAAAAATCCCGGCGGGGCCGGGATTTCGCGGGCGCGACCGATCGCGCTCTTAGTTGGCTTGAATGCTCACCAGAACGCTGCCGTTCCGCTTGCGGAACACGACCTTCCCGGCCGCCCTGGCATAGACACAGTGGTCCCTGCCCATGCCGGCGTTCTCTCCCGGCTTGAACTTCTGCCCCTTCTGGCGGACGATGATGCTCCCCGCGGTCACCACTTGCCCGCCATAAAGCTTCACGCCGAGGCGCTGGCCCGCGCTGTCGCGCCCGTTCCTTGAACTGCCTAAGCCTTTTTTATGTGCCATTGCTGTTACCTCGCAAGTTATCAGGAGCTAGGAGCTCGGAGCTGGGGGTTAGGGGACTTCCCTAGCCACTAACTCCCAGCCCCTAACTACTGCCTATCTTCTTGATAACAACTTCCGTATACCCCTGCCTATGCCCCTTCTTGACGCGGATGTTCTTCCTTTTCTTGAACTTGAAGGAGACCACCTTCTTGTCTCTGCCGTTGCCTACCACCTCCGCCTCGACCACGGCATTGCTCACGAAGGGCTTTCCCACCTGCATCTTGTCAGCCACGCGCAGGAAGAGCACTTCCTTTATCTGCAGCTTATCGCCCTTCTTGGCGTTGCTGAGGCTGGGCACGCGCACATGCTCCCCCTCCCGCACCATGAATTGCTGACTGCTACTCTCAATAATCGCGTATCTTTGTTCTTCTGCCATGATTAACTGAGGATTCTATCATGGCGTTTGGCAGGGTGTCAACCCTAAACTCGCGGATCACGCGCGGCAAGTGCCCTGTCGCATCATATGCAGAACCCTATACGCATGCCGATCCAGACTATGGGGTACCCGCCCCCGTCCTCGTCTGTGTCGGTTCTCACTTGCGTTTCACCTGTGTCCGGATAGTAGTAGCTCTAGATGTCATCATCCTTGTGGCTCGCTTTCGCATAGCCGATATCAAACTCGAATTCAAAAAGCAGTCCCCCGTATCCCTGGCGGCTAAGCCCAATCTTGAAATGCGGGAAGATCACCGAATATGTCTCCTTTTCATCATAGGTGCGTTCATATACCACATCGTCCATCCAGTCCCTGTAGACATAGAAACGATGGTCCTCCTCGCCGGCCCTGATGATGCCGATGCCGAATCCTATATATGTGGAATGCTCATGCTCAGAGAAGAAGTATTTAAAGCGGGGTTCAAAAGTCATGCCGTAGTAGATCCAGCCTATCCCCAACCCGGCGTTCATCTTGTAGTTGATGTTGTACCCTATGTCGCCACCCAGGATCACAGGGGTAAGGAAAGAGAAACATATGGTGAGCTTGTGCTTTTCCCTCGACCGCAGACCTTGCACCGATGTTTCCCTTGCCGCCGGCTCCTCCGCAACTGCCGTTTCCTCGTCCGCTGAAGCATCGGCCGTCGCGCCTGCGCCGCCTCGCCCGTCGAGGGCGGCGAGGGCGTCACTTATCTCCTGATTGCCCGGGCTCAAGCTCAGGGAATATTCGTAGTATTTCTTCGCGTTCGCCTTGTCGCCCTTGCCCTCGTAGCAACGGCCGATGCCCAGCCATCCCTGCCAGTAATTCGCATCGACCTTTACGGAATACGAGTAGTAGGTAAGCGCCTGGTCATGGTCCCCCTTGGCGAACAGGCCAGCGGCATAATTCCCATAAGTAGCGGCATCTTGCTGGCAGAAGGAAGTGCTGCAAATAAGAAGAAGCAGGACCTGCAATACGACTATCCGGATAACAATTGCTTTCGTTGCCATGTGAATCTGCCTGCGAACATACCCCGCCGCTACGCGGCAGGTGGCGGCCGTTGAAGGCCGCCACGACTGCACTGTGCGCAACACGAACTCTACTGTAAGTTTCCTAAT
>CBDVCL010000356.1:0-3163 GCA_965372475.1 uncultured bacterium
AGACCTATGTCTTACGGCGACCAGCGCATGCAACGGGTGTAAGAAGAGCCGCAGGACAACGTCCTACGCTTCTTGCGAGATCACTTGGGCGGACACCCGCCGTCGTCAGCGCTCCGTCCTACATTACTTCCATGGTACGGAACGCTGGCTATGGCGGGCAAGCATGGGTCCGCCCCTACGCTAAAGGTGGGGACACGGAAAACCATGTCCCTTGCTATTTTTGGCGGATGTCAACGCCACGGCCGGCGAGGAGCATGGAGACGGCCAGCAGCGTCGCCACGGTGAGTAGGGAAACCAGGAACCACATCACCCCGTCCAGGCCGCGCGCTCGCTCCACCATCGCCACGAGGTAGACGGAGGCGGCGCCGATACCGAAAACAACGGTGAATTTAGCCGCGTAGGATATGCCGCGCCAGCGCGCGGGGGTGATCATGGCGATGAGCGAATTCTCGATGGGCTGGATGCCGAGGATAAAGGTGGCGAAGACAGTTGCGGCGAAAACGAGCCAGCCCCCCGAAAGGAAGGACATCAAGATGAGAAAGGGAAAAGCGATGAGGTAGAAGGCGAGATACGCTTTCTTCAGCTCGTAGCGGTCAGCGATACGCCCCCCGATCACCTGGCCGACAATGCCCAGCACGACAACGGCGCTGGTAATAAGCGTAGCCACCAAAGTAGCGAAGCCCTGCCCCACCGCGATATCGGCGAAGCCCCGCGGCAGCGCCGCTTTGAGAGCCGCGATCATCCCTGCGAGGCGAAGCTCAAAAAAGGCCGGCAGGATAAGCGTCCAGCCGCGGTAGAACAGGCCTCCCACCAGCATGATCATCAGCATTATGGCGATAAGCTGCCGCGCCGCCTTCCCCCCGAGCGCTCCCTTCCCCGCCCTGCTATCCTCGTCCCTGCCCACGCTGATGGGAGCGAGCAGGCAGGATATGCCGACCAGTATTCCAACCGCGCCAACCATGACCAGGGCGGCGCGCCAGCCGAAGAAGTATGTCAAGACTCCCGCGGCGAGCGGCGCCGCGGCGATACCGGCGTTGCCGAAGGCGCCGTTGATGCCCATGGCGGTACCGCGCCGGCGGATGCCCTTGGAGATAAGCGCCACGCCCGAGGGATGGTAGGCGGAACAGCCGATGCCGGTCAAGGCCAGGGCCGCGGCGAGGCAGGAAGGCGAATAGGAAAAGAAGGCGGCACAGCAACCCAGCCCGGCGAGGCAGACCCCCGAGCCCAGCGCCCACTTGGGGCCGCGCTTGTCCGAGAGCCAGCCCCAGGGAAAGGACAGGGCTCCATAGCAAAGGTACATGGGAAACGAGATCTTCACCGTCTCGGCCAGGCTAAGGCCGAAATCACGGCTCACGGGCATCACCAGCGCGGGAAAAAGGAGGACGTAGAAATGGGTAAGGAAGTGGCCGGAGTTTGCGAACAGCATTATTCGTCGTTCGTCGTTTGTCATTGGTCGTTCGTTCGGTACAGTCTATAATGAAAATGTCACGCATCGCGTGTCATGCGTCACGCGTCCGCAGCATGTTACGACGCGCGACCCGAGACGCGGGACCCGTGACTAGTCTACTTCCAGCAAAGCAAAACCCGAAGCCTTATCTTTGCGCCTCGTTCCACTCACCCCTGTTATCTCATAGATAATTGCCTCCCCAACCAACCAAGTACTTACCCCGGGGCGCAAACAGCCCGTCTTGGCGTCCTTGCCCCTGCCCAGGGAAGCGTGGATGTGCATCACGGGCTTGCCCTTTTCGTCGGGAGCAATGACGCCGATGCCGACCACCTCGTGCGCTTCATCTACGGGCAGGAGCACGGGCCGGGGGGGCCTCTGATCGGTCTTTTCGGGACCGACAACGATCTTGCCGCCGGCGAGGCCGCCCACCAGCACGGCCTGGCCGTGGCTGATCTTGTTGTCGGCGCAGAACTTCTCGATGCAGTCGGGGAGCTTGTCGCCGTGTTCGAGCCTTATCACATATACGCGGCCCAATTTTCCTTGTGTTGCTTTCATTCTAACTCGTTCATCGTGCGTCGCATTTCGCATTTCGTTGACAGCCACGATCTGCGATATGCGGGGCCCGAGGCACTAGACTTTAATGAATATACGTTTCCTATACAACAGATACATAATCCCCATCCATCCGCCTTCGCCAATCGCACGTCAGGCGCAGCGGCTACGGCGTGATACCCGCTTTACCTTCATACTTTAATAAACACCTTCTTGCGGTAAAGCGGGTACATCAAACCCATCCAAAGCAAGACGTAGCAGACCGCCACCGCGGCGGAGCCGCCGAAATCGCCGAAGAGGGGCACCATCATCCTCTTGTAGAAGTAACCCCAATAACTTATCCAATCTCCGCCGATGTCGAACCCCCTGTTCATCAGGGGCACGATGGCAAGTGAAGAAAGGTAATAGACGGCGATGGCGTTGGTGCCATATACGAGCCAGGGCGTAGTGAACCGCCTGTAGCCCTTGATGTCGGCGTACCAGTAGCACATCGCGAGGAAGACGAGCGCCATGCCGCCCGTGAAGAGGACGTAGGAGCTGGACCAGAGGTTCTTGTTGATAGGGAACCAGATGCCGGCGACGTAACCACTCACCATCAGCACGTTGCCGGCGACGAAGAGCATCGCCAGCTTGTTGTATACCTCCCGCTTCCCCCCCAGCCACCATGCAGTGATCACGCCGATGAGCGTGCTGGCGACGGCGGGAATGGTGCTGAGAATGCCCTCAGGGTCAAAGACCCTGGAGTGCTTCCAGATGTGCGCGCCCAGGAGAGTACGGTCGATGAACGCGGAGAGGTTCCCTTGCTTCGAATCCAGCAGGCCGATGCCGTACCCAGGAACAGGCACGAAACGCATCACGAGGTAATAGACGAGCAAAAGGCCCCCCGTAAGCCAGGCCATGGCGGCGGGAGAGAACTCGACCACCCCCTTGCGCACCTTCGCCATGCGTATATATATGAGGGAAGCGACGAGATAACAGATGGCGATACGCTGCAGCACACCGGGCAGGCGCAGGCTCGACCACTCGAAGCCCCAGAACATGCTCATGGAGACGCCGAGCACTAACAAGAGCGCGGTGCGGCGCGCGATGCGCGCGTAGACGCGGGACAAGGGCACCGAGCTGAGCAGGCTCTTGTCCAGCGAGAGCTTGATGGCGACGCCGACG
>CBDVCL010000357.1:0-3147 GCA_965372475.1 uncultured bacterium
TCGCCAGGGAGGCGAAGTACCTCTTCCTATACGCCAGCACGAACGGCCAGAAGCGTTTGAGGACGAAACGTATGCCTTTGTTTTTCGACGTCTTCGTCATAGCCAACCTTGGTATCCTATGCTGACCTGATCTACCGTGCCAGCGTCAAAGCGGTTGCTAGTCCTTCGATTGCCCTCAGGGCCCTTCCGCCCTGAGCCCTTCGCCCCGTGGGCTCAGGGTAAACTCTGTCGAAGGGCCTGCCCTGAGGGAGCGCAAAGCGCGAACCGAAGGGTTGCTCGTTACTCGTTGCTCGTGCTTGAATCAAGCCGAACGAGCGACTAACGACGACCTTCACTGTCCCACCTCAACAACCATCCCCGGCATGTCCTCCTTGCTGCCCAGCATCCGCGCCTGGCTCTCCGCCTCCCCCCTGGTCTTATGCTTGCCGACCCTGACACGGTAGAGAGTGACCCCGCCCGCACGCGCTTTCTCGCTGACGATATACGCCGCATAGCCCTTCTTTTTCAGCTTGTCGGCCAGTGCCCGGGCGTTGTCCTTCCTGCTGAAGGCGCCCACTTGCACGGAGTAGGCGATACCCTCGCCGACCTCCTCCGGGTGCTCCACCCGCATCAGTTCCAATCGCCGCTTGGCCTCCTCTACCTCGAAACTGCCCGGATAGTCCTGTATAACCCGCCGATAGGCACGGGACGCCTCGGCGACCTTCTTCTGCTTCTCGTAGCACTCGGCGAGGTGAAAGTAAACCAGGTTGCCGAAGTCCTTTTCCGCCGCCGTGCCGAGCATCCCCTTCAATCTCTTCTCGGCATCCGCCGCCCGCTCCAGCTTGAGTAGGCACTCGGCAAGAGCAAGCTCAGCCCAGGTCTTGCGCTTGCCGCCGGCAGATCTCTCGATAAGCTGTTCGAAGAGGACCATCCCTTTCTCTATCTCGTTCAGCAGGACATGACAGGTGGCGTGCCAGAAGCGCACTTCGTCCGCGAGCTTCGACCCGGGATAGAGCTCCAGGAAACGGCCGTAGTTCTCCCGCGCCTCAGCGTAACGGCTGACCAGGTAGAACCTTTCGGCTATTGCTTTCTGCGCCATCTCCTCCGTCTCGTCCCCCTTCTTCTCGTCCACGAGGCGGCGATAAGCATCAATGGCCTTGGCGAGCTTCTCCTCGAGATCACCCAGGTATAAGCGGGCGCGGCGGGCGTCCGCCCCCTTGGGATTCTTTTTGAGGTAGTCTGCCAACAGCTTACGAGCGGCGACGTAGTCCCCGCTCTTATAGGCCGCGTCCGCCTTGCTGAAATCCCCCGCGATCAACGGCAAACTAACCACAAAGATACAAAAAAGAAACAGAGGTATAATACGTTTGATCATCTCCCCTCCTGCTATCCACAGATTTCACAGATTACACAGATTCTTTTCTCACCACCAAGACACCAAGGCACCAAGACCACCGAACGCACGCTTTTCTTTGACAACACCTGCAGCACTCTCCGTTCACAGGGGAGCACTTATTGGTCTTTGCAGTTGTGCTCTCGCGCCAACGGACGGCACCAAGAACGTTCCCGTCCTTGAGACACCAAGGCAATATCCTATTTGCCTGGTGCCTCTGATGCCTTTGTGCCCCAGCTCCGCCTTCTCTACGCCGTTAGAGACCACCGATTGCTCTCCGCTACTTCGAAGCCCCGCCCCTGCCGTTATCCAAAGAGAATCTGTGAAATCTGTGTAATCTGTGGACAAAGCCGTTCCTTGGTGACTCTGTGCCTTGGTGGTTCAACTTGCCTTTCTGCCAAAGAGCGTCCACGTTTTCGCTGAAGTTATCTCCACGTCGACTTCCTCACCGACAGCGGTGTCCCCCTCGAAGAAAACGAGGTAATTGGTACGAGTGCGCCCGCGCCAACCTTTGCCGCCTTGGTTCTCGCTCTCCACCAGGACCACCTCCTTCTTTCCCACCATATCCTTCGCCAACTCGGCGCTTACCGCGTCCTGCATCTTGTTCAATTCGTGCAACCTCTGCCGGCGCACGGGCACCGGCACCTTGTCCGGAAAAGCGGAAGCTTTAGCCATGGGACGGTCAGTGTAGACGAAGGTGAAGGCGAAATTGAACCGCGCCTTTTCCACGGTACTCAGCGTCTCCCGGAACTCCTCTTCCGTTTCGCCCGGAAAGCCGACCATCAGGTCGGTGCTGAGGGATATGCCGGGCAGACGCGCCCGCACTTTTTCCACCAGGCGCAGGTAATCCCCGCACGAATATCCCCGCCCCATCCTTCCCAGCACGCTGTCCGAACCCGCCTGCAGGGGAAGATGCAGGTGTTCGCATACCAGCAGGCTGTCGGCCATTGTCTCTATCAGCTCGGGGGAAAGGTCCTTGGGATGCGAAGTCATGAAGCGCAAGCGCTTCAAGCCAGGCACCCCCGCCAGCCGCCGCAACAGGGCAGGGAACGCTGTGTCGCCGTCGCGGTAGGAATTGACGTTCTGCCCGATAAGCACCACCTGCCGGAAGCCGCGGCCGGCAAGCTCACCCACCTCTTTCTCCAATTCCCCCGCGGCACGGCTCCTCTCGCCGCCGCGCACGTAAGGGACCACGCAATAGGTGCAGTAATTATCACAGCCGCGCATTATCTCCACAAAGGCCGAGGTCCCGCCCCGCCTTACGGCGTTTTCATATGGCGGCAGGCTCCCGTTAAGGCCGCAAAACACCCTGTCGCCCTTGCTGAGCCGTGCCGGACTACCGTTGATCCGCCGCAGGGCCCGGGGCAGGCGGTCTATCGCTCCCGGTCCCAACACTAGGTCAAGCGGGTAGCTTTTCTGCAGGAGTTCCTCCCCGTAGGCCTGGGCCATACAGCCGCAGAGCGCCACCACCAGGCCCGGGTTACGCTCCTTGAGCTTCTTGATCTGCCCCAGCTTGCCGTATACCTTGTGCTCAGTCTTCTCACGCACACAGCAGGTGTTGAGGACGATCACCCCTGCCTCATCCATGCAGGAAGCGGCGCTCATACCCTCTCCCTGTAGCAGGCCGCTGATCACCTCGCTGTCCAACACATTCATTTGACACCCGTAAGTCTTGATGTAATACTTGGTCACGGACATTTTGTGCAGTTGCTCGTTGCTCGTTGCTAGTCGCTAGCTTGCCCTACGAAGCCCTTCGGGGCTGAGCCCCTCAGGGG
>CBDVCL010000358.1:0-3137 GCA_965372475.1 uncultured bacterium
AGGGCAAATGACCAAGAAGGATATTCCCCTCGGGTTGACCTATGATGATGTCCTGCTCCTGCCCCGCAAGACCGATGTCCTGCCGACGGAAGGTGACGTTCGTACCCGCTTCACACGCAAGATAGGGCTGAATATCCCCATCGTCAGCTCGGCGATGGACACCGTCACGGGGTTCTCCCTGGCCATAGCCCTGGCGCGGGAGGGCGGTATGGGCGTGATCCACAAGAACATGCCCCTCGGGGAGCAGGCCGCGGAAGTAGGCAAGGTGAAGCGCAGCCAGAGCGGCATGATAACCGAGCCGATCACGATGTCGCCCCGGGACAAGGTCTCGCAGGCGATGGAGCTGATGAGAAAACACAGTATTTCCGGCCTGCCGGTGACTTCGGGCAAGCGCCTCGTCGGCATAATCACCCACCGCGACCTTAGGTTTATCCGCAATACCTCCCAGACGATAGAGAAGGTGATGACCAGGGAGCTTATCACCGTGCCGGTGGGAACCACCATGGACAGGGCCAAGGATATCCTGCACGAGAACCGCATCGAGAAGCTGCTGGTGGTGGACAAGGCGGGCAATCTCAAGGGCCTGATCACGATAAAAGATATCGAAAAGACCAGGATCTACCCGCACGCCTGCCGTGATGATAAGGGGCGCTTGCGCGCGGCGGCGGCGCTGGGGGTAGGACCGGAGACGATGGAGAGAGCGGCGGAGCTTATCGGGGCCGGGGTCGACGTGCTGGTGGTGGATTCGGCGCACGGTCATTCAAAAGGGGTGCTTGAGACCGTGTCGCGCCTGAGGAAACGCTGGCCCGGGGTTCAGCTGATGGCCGGTAACGTGGTCACGCCCGAGGCGACCGTTGACCTGATACAGAGGGGCGTCGACGCGGTGAAGGTGGGAGTGGGCCCCGGCTCGATATGCACGACGCGGGTCGTCGCCGGGGTGGGCATGCCGCAGTTGACGGCGGTAATAGAGTGCGCTCGGGCCGCCGAGAAATACCGCGTACCGGTTGTCGCCGATGGGGGAGTGAAATTCTCCGGGGACATCGTCAAGGCCCTGGCCGGTGGCGCGGCGAGCGTGATGCTGGGCAACTTGTTCGCCGGGTGCGAGGAATCGCCGGGGGAAACGATAGTCTACCAGGGGAGGAGTTTCAAGGTCTACGAGGCAATGGGGTCGCTGGCGGCGATGGGCCGCGGCAGTGACCGCTACCAGCGTGGTGAACAGCCGCTGAGCAAGCTTGTCCCCGAAGGGATAGAAGGCCGTGTGCCGCACAAGGGGCCCGCGGGGCGGTTCCTGCACCAGTTGGTGGGCGGCTTGAAAGCGGGCATGGGCTACCTGGGCGCGAAGGACCTCTCGGAGTTGCGGCGGCAGGCCCGATTCGTGAGGATCACCGCGGCAGGGCTGCGCGAGAGCCATCCGCACGACGTGGTGATCACACGCGAAGCGCCTAATTACTACAGGGAAGATCTCTGATCGCGGAACCGGGACCTGGGGGTGGAGGCTAGTTCCCTCAAATCACCGAATTCCGAGCTCCGGATTCCGTATGTTGTTGTTAATCGTGCTATTTCCTCTTGACAACATAAAAAGCAAGGTGTAGTCTCTGGTAGCAATTATAGTACTAGGAGGAGAATAACATGCGCAGCAAGGGAGCAATCGGAGTTGTGATGGTGGCGTTGGTCTTGCTCATCGTCAGTAACGCCTGCAAGAAAGATAGTGACACCCCGGTGGGCCCGGGCGGCTCCTATGTCGCCCCCGCCACCAATACCCCGACCCGGAAGCCAGGCACAGGCGACGTGATCGGGCGGGTCTTTCCAGTGAGCGCTTCGGGAAGCGTGGTCGGCAAACAGGGCGCGCAGGTGGTTGCGCAGGATGTCCTGGCCGCGTCAAGCGAGTACTACCGCTTGCATAACCTTGAGCCGGGCACGGTCTTCGTGGAGGTGGACGCCGTACACCATGGTGATGCCTCGGTCAGTTGCCAAGTGGTCACCGGCGAGGTGAGCATGGCGTTGGATCTTTTACTGGACACTCCTACCTTTACCCCTACCATCACCTGCACCCCGAACCTGAACTACGCCTGGGTGGCGGATACGGGTAATAACCGCCTCGTGCGCATCAACGGCGAGGGCGATACCTTCAACGCATATATCGACACGTATGACGGGAATACCTTCACCACCGTCACCGGCCTGAGCGTGGACAACACCAACGGGGCAGTGTGGGTGGCCGTGCAGGGCAGGGACGAGGTCGCCAAGCTGTCGACGGCCAGCCCCTTCGCCACCATCGGCATCAGCACCGGGCAGGCAGCGGTTGAAGCCGTCTGCGCCTACGAAGCGGGTAACCAGGCTTGGGCCTGCAGTATAGGCGCCCTTGACGAGGTGTTCCTGCTTACAAGTGCGGGCACGGGGCGCACGATGACGATGGCCGTGACCACTTTCTCTGACCCGCGCGGCGTAGCCGTGGATTCCAATGGCGACTGCTGGGTCGCGGATACCGACGGTTTGCGCGTCTTGAAGGTCAAATCCGATGATACCATCCTGGCCTCATATATCACCGGCGTCCCTGCCTCTGTCAGTATCAAGCCCTCGGACGTGGCTGTGGACCTTAGCGATAACAGTTGCTGGATAGCGAGCAAGGAGTCGGTGGCCTCGATCGTCAAGCTCACTTCACTGGGTGCGGAGTTGTACGTGGTAAAATCTCCCGGGCTTGATGTGACCAAGGTCTTCAACGTGGACGTGGACCAGAACGACGGGTCGTGCTGGGCCACCGGGTTGAGTTCGATTGGCGGCGCGGTGTGGAAGATAAGCTCGGGCGGCGTTGTGCTGGGAACTTACGACGTTGCCGAGGGCCTGATCAATCCCATCGATGTCGCCGTGGACCAGTCGGACGGTTCGGTCTGGGTCACGGACCTGGGCTCTATCGTCGGCACACCCGACGCTGACGACAAGGTGGTCAAGTTGACCTCGGGCGGGGTGGTGGTGAATAGCGTGGGCGGCGGCAGCTTGAAGGAGCCAACATCGGTTGACGTTCAACTAGCCCCGTGACAGCGGTGCCTTAGGCACTAAGAGTGCCTAAGGCACGGACAGCGCGCCTCGTGCATGGAGATTAAGAAGCGAAAAGGGAGACTTGTTCTCCCTTTTTGTTT
>CBDVCL010000359.1:0-3124 GCA_965372475.1 uncultured bacterium
CGCCGGCGAATGGTTCGACCCCGCGAAGAACAACGCGATGCAGCCCGAGGGGAAGGACGATTTCAACTTCGTCGTGCTCGGCGACAGCCGCCCCGACGGCGACCAGAAGCCCGATGTCACGCACCAGCCCAAGGGCTTCCACGACAACATCGCGCAGATCAATAAGCAGGAACATGATTTCTCCGTCAATGTTGGCGACCTTGTGCTCGGCTATTGCGAGAAGGACCTGCTCTTGAAGGAATGGGATATGTACGATAAGACGTGCGAGGAGTACAGCCAGCCCTACGTCAACGTCATCGGCAACCACGACTACTGGAACGAGGTAAGCCGCGACGTATGGGGAGAACGCTACGGCGCCGAGTATTTCTCGTTTGACCACAAGGGCGCCCATTTCATCGTGCTCAACTCCGAGGTGCTCGGCAAGCAATACGAGATAGAGGGCGCGCAGTTGGCATGGCTCAAGGGTGACCTGGAGAAGGCCGGCAAGCCGCGTGCCACCTTCGTCTTCCTGCACGGGCCGCAGTGGCATTACAAGGCGACGGAATGGGACCGTGACGTGCACTCCCTGTTCGTGGAGCATGGCGTGGACATTGTCTTCGCCGGGCACGAGCACCGCTACTGCCTCGACCCCGAGCGGGATGGCGTAAAGTACGTGATCACCGGCGGCGGTGGCGCGGGGCTGGATACCCGCCCGGGCGGCTTCTATCACTTCTGCCTCGTATCGGTCAAGGGAGATAGCGCCGAATACAAGGTGATAACCCCCGAGGGCAAGGAGTTGCCTGCCGAGGTGATGACCGACAAGGTCTTCAGGTCGGTGGAGCAGGGCATAAAGCTCAAGCGGGTGGAGGAGCTAGGCAAGAAGGGCGAGGTGACGCTGGAGCTCAGCTTCAACAACGCCTGGCCGAACGCGGTAACGGTGGAGATGTCGCTGGACGCCGCGGGGGGCAGCTGGCTGGAGAAGTCGGTAAAGGAAGAGATCGCCGCGGGTGAGACGGGCGTGGTCAAACTGGCCACGAACACGGGCGGCAAGGTACTGCCGCCTCCCGTGGTGACGGTGAAGGCGGTCTTCGGCGAGGTGGGCGCCTATCGCAAGGAGTTTCGCCCGGCGATGAGCGCCGAGCTGCTCGGTCTTTCGGAGATGCTCGTCGACGACTTCGAGGACGGTGACAAGGATAACCTCTGCGGCAGCAGCGGTATCACCGGCAGTAACGGCAATTGGCACACCGACTGCGACAAGCTGGGCGTGACGGAGATCGCCTGGAAGATAGAGAAGACGGCGGGCGAGGGCGGGAAGGAGACCGCCGCCCTTCATGTCACGGGCAAGCGGGGAAAGAGCACGCCGCCCAGCGACTGGGTCTGGGTGGTGATGCAGACGATGCTCTCGGCGGAGGTGGGCGCCAACGACATCAGGCCCAGCGTCGGCATCAGTTTCAAGGCGAAATCAGCCGCGAAGAACCCCTTGGCAATAGAGGTACCGGCCACGGTGAAGGGGATTAACCTGGCGGGAACGGGTGCCACGCACCGTCATGCCGTGGAAACGGGCTGCGAGTGGAAGGAGTACAAGCTCTACTGGCACGAGTTCAGGCAGCCCGAGTGGATCTGTCCGGGCGAGCAGTGCGCTGGGCCGCTCACCGTGGACAAGGTGGAGCTGCTTGTCTGGGCGCCTACCGAGGATGGGAAGTCCTTTGATTTTTGGTTGGACGACATTGAACTCATCTATGAAGGGAAGAAATAGGACAATGTTGGGAAATCCCGCCGTAGCCCGTGTCGAAGGCGGACTTGATGACGTCAAATTGATTTACGAAGGGAAGAAGAAGTAGTAGGACGTTGTCCTGCGGCTCTCTTACACCCGTTGCATTCACCCGTCGCCGTAAGACATAGGTCTGAAAACCCAGTCAGTAACATTAACAGCCCTATGTCTTGCGGCTCTCTCTACCCGTTGCATGCGCTGGTCGCCGTAGGGGCGCTGCTAAGCCGCGCCCGTCTCCTCAAAACACGTAGGGGCGGACCCAAGCTTGCCAAGCCGTAGCTCTGAAAGAGCGAAGGCTGGTGTCCGCCCAAGTAATCTCGACGGGGACACGATGATTGGACAATTACAGCTTGCCTTTCATCGTGTCCCCGCCCCTGCTGACCCCCGCCCCTGCTACGAAGCTGGCGAAGTAGGCAATGGTCGTCTTGGCAGCGAAGTAGGGACAACCGCTCCTCCGAATTCCTAAGTCCGAACTCAGAATTCAGAACTCAGAACTCAGAACTCCTTCGCATACCCTTTCCCCTTCGTCATCCTCCTCGCCTCGCGCACTACCTCGGGGTTAGGGTCATAGAGAGCGAGTTCGAAGATGGGTTTGTGCTCTTTCGGGTCAAGCTCGCGCAGCTGGCGTACAGCGGCGAGGCGTACGCACGCCTCGGGGTCTTTGAGGGCAAGGGCGAACCAGGCAGGAGAACCGTCAGCACCATGTTTCGCCAGAACTGACAGCGCCGCGGCGCGCACGTTCTTGTCCGCGTTATCCGCGAGGGGCTCTATTGCTGCGGCATCCGTCCCCACGCAGTCGAGCATGATCTTCAGCGCTTCCAAACGCACCTGTGCGGACCCGTCCCTGAGGAAGATCGCGCACCACTCTCCCAGGTCGGGGTCCTCCAGGCGCGCCAGCAGTTTGAGTCCGCGCACGCGACGTTTTGGCTTCTCATCTTCGAGGCAGGCGAGCGCTTCTTCCTCGTGCCGCGCTATCTTCTCATGGGGCGGCTCGGCTTTGAGCATCACCTCGGCGTACCTTGTCACACGGTAGGCAAGGCCCGTGCCGCGGTCGAGCTTTGCATTGCGGAAGTAGTCGGGCAGGAAGCGCTTCGCCATATCGAAGATCTCTCCCTGTTTCACCGTCTTGCCCGGCTTCGCCGAGACGCGCCTTACCATCCATTGCGAGAGGCGGTTCAGCCCCGGGTGCCGCATCGACACGCCTTTGTAGGACTTGAGTCCCAGCACGGTGTTGGCCCAGAGCGACAACTCTTCGGGCGAGGTGGGGCTGCCCCCCGCCAGGGGGTGCGAACGGATCACCGTTACGGGTACCTTGCCGTTGATGGCGATGATGCCGTGGCGGTTGAATACCCGCTTTGGCCCCAGCTGGGTCTT
>CBDVCL010000360.1:0-3123 GCA_965372475.1 uncultured bacterium
CTTCCGGCTTCTCCACGTTCCAGCTCTCGGGCGCCGCTCCCGCGGCGAGCCCCGCCGCCATCAGCATCGTGCCCATCGCCCCGTCGCCAACCAGCACGCCTTTTTCTTCCAGTGCTTTCTTGATATCGGGCATCTTGTTTCTCCTGATGTTGGTGGTTGTATGGTTTTACAGTTGTATAGTTGTATGGCCCTAATTCACCCTACAACTATATAACTATACAACTGTATAACCCATAAGCTAACACCCCGGTAACACACCACAAATCACAAGTTCCGCAAGAAAGGGTTAGTCTCCCTTTCGACCCCGATAGAAGTTGCCTCCCCATGGCCCGAAAACACCACCGTGTCATCCGGCAGTGTCAACAGTTTATCACGGATCGACGCCATCAACTGCTCCGTATCCGAGAGAGGGAAATCTGTGCGGCCCACGGAGCCGGCAAAGAGCACGTCTCCCACGAAGGCACCCGCCGAGCCTAGGAGCGAAATATGCCCCGGCGTATGCCCGGGCGTCTCCAGCACCTTCAGCTTTTCTTCGCCAAAGGCCAGCTCATCTCCTGCCGCAAGCTGCCACTCCACTTTTATCGCCTGCGGCTCTGGGTAGCCTATGTGCGCCGCCTGGTCAGCAAGACCCTCGAGGCAAACCATATCGTCCTTGCCGAGGCAGAATTCTCCCCCACACGCCTGCTTCACCTGCGGCGCGGCGAAGATGTGGTCAAGATGCGCGTGCGTAGCGATTATGTATTTCAGCCTGGCGCCGCCGAGCTCGTCCGCCAGCCCGGGCAATTCCCACCCAGGGTCTATCAATACGGCTTCCCCCTTCGACTTGAGGAGGTAACAGTTGGATTCCAGTGGTCCGACCGTATACGTCGTTACATCCATGCGGTTATATAGTCGTATAGTTGTAAGGTTGTATGGACTATATTACCGCACGATTCGTTAGCAGTTCAATTAGTATTATGCCGCTTTGGGCGTTTGTGATAGAATCTAGGCTCAATTCGTTGTCGCCCGTTGCTCGTTGCTCGGAGCCTCTATTCTTCCTGATCCTTACTGCACCTCTTAATAGCGCGAGCGACCAGCGACTAGCGACAAGCGACTGCACTAACATGCGAAAAGAAGACTACCACCTCCATACCGACCTTATCGGCTGTGCCGACGAGACGATGCGCCTGCCCGATATCGCCGCGAAATGCGCCGAACTGGGATGCGACACCATCGGCATCTCCGACCACCTCAACACCCTCAAGCAACTGCCCACGCACGAGGAGATCAAGGCACAATTGCAGGCCCTGGAGCCGAAGCTGGACATCTACTTCGGCGTGGAGCTGGATTTCGACTCCAACGCGGACGAGTTCATCCTCACCGAAAAGATCAGAGACGAATACGGTTTCCAGTACGCCATCGGCGGAGCGCACCAGTCCTACGGCGCCACGACGATAGAGGGCGCGGCGGACACCAACCACCAGCATCACCTCAAGACCTGCCGCAATCCTCTCGTCGACGTGCTCGTGCACCCCTGGTGGTTCCATGAAGGTGACTTCGGCAAGAACGCCCGCTTCTACTCCCCGGACCTGTCCTTCGTCAAGTCACGGCACGTGAAGGAGCTAGCTGAGGTAGCCCTGGAGACTGGCACGGCAATAGAGATCAATACCGGCGCCATCTTCTTTGACAATGCGGCATACACTGAGCAATTCAAGCAGGACTACAAGGAGTACCTGGCCGAGCTTAACAAGGCCGGCGTCACTTTCGCCGTCGGCACCGACGCGCATAGCATCATCGGCCTACAACAGATACCCTTTGCCTGGAAGCTGCTCGAAGAGATGGGCGTGCCGGAGGACCGCGTTTGGAAGCCGAGGGGGGAGCCGCTTGTTGCGCGTTCACGATAACCTGGAAGCGCGGAAGCCGGAAGCGAGGAAGTGAGGAACAACAACTATCTTTTCCCACTTCCCACCTCCCGTTTCCCACTTCCCATAATTAAGGAGAACCAATGTCCAATAAAGAGATCAAGCTTCGCTACGGCATGAACCCCCACCAGGGGGACGCGCGTGCCTACATTGAAAAGGGGAACTTGCCCATAGAGGTGATCAACGGCGCGCCCGGCTTTATCAACATGTGCGACGCCTTGAACGCCTGCCAGCTGGTGAAGGAACTGAAAGCGGCAACCGGACTTCCCGCCGCCGCTTCTTTCAAACACGTCAGCCCCGCGGGCGCCGCCGTGGGAGTGCCGTTGTCAGAGGAGTTGAAGAAGGCAACCTTTGTCGGCGACGTGGAGCTTTCGCCCCTCGCCTCTGCCTACGTGCGCGCGCGCGGCGCCGACCCGATGTCTTCCTTCGGCGACCTTGCCGCTTTCTCCGACCCCGTGGACGAGAGCTCGGCGCTGATCCTCAAGCGCGAGGTATCCGACGGCGTTATCGCCCCCGGCTACCAGCCCAAGGCGCTGGAGATACTCAAGGCGAAGAAGGGAGGCAAATTCCTGCTGCTGCAGGTAGACACCGCATACGACGCGGGGGAGATGGAGACACGCGAGATCTTTGGCATCAAGCTTGAGCAAACCAGGAACGCGAAGCCTGTCGACAATGAAATATTCAAGGACATCAAGACCAAGAACAAGGACCTTGCTGACGAGGCGAAGCGCGACCTGCTTGTCGCCACGATCACGCTCAAATTCACCCAATCCAACTCGGTCTGCTACGCAGTGGCTGGACAGGCCATCGGCGTCGGCGCAGGACAGCAGTCACGCGTGCACTGCGTGCGCCTCGCGGGGAACAAGGCGGACAGGTGGATGCTGAGACAGCACCCCAAGGTACTTGGCTTCAATTTCAAGGAGGGTCTGAAGCGCGCCGAGAAGAACAACGCCGTGGAACTCTACCTCACCGACCGCCTCACCGAAGGAGAGAAGACGCAGTTGACAACCGCCCTCGAAAACAAGGTCGAACCATTAAGCGATAAGGAAAGGTATGATTTTCTCAACAAGGTGGAAGGGGTATCGCTTAGCTCCGACGCCTTCTTCCCCTTCCGCGACAACATCGACCGTGCCGCGGCCAGCGGCGTCAAGTATATCGTCGAGCCGGGCGGCTCGGTGCGTTCCGAGGATGTCATCGCCGCCGCGGATGAGTATGGAATGGT
>CBDVCL010000361.1:0-3117 GCA_965372475.1 uncultured bacterium
CGAGCCGCTGTTGCGGCTGGGGCTGGTCAAAACGATAGCCGCTGAGTTAAAGCAAGCGGGCCGGCGGGTAAGGGTAAATAATAACGGATTAGCGGGGTTGTTTCATGGGCGGCAAGTGACCGGGGAACTGAAGGGGTTGGTGGACGAGTTATCGATCTCGCTTAACAGCGCTGATGCGGGCCAGTACCTGAAGATCTGCCGCCCCGAGGCGGGCGAGGCGGCTTTTCCGGCGCTGATGGATTTCATCAAGAGCGCGGTGCGGCATATCCCCAGGGTCACCCTGAGCTCGGTAGAGTATGCCGAAGTGGACATCGAAGCGTGTGAGAGATTGGCGAAGGAGCTGGGCGCGGAGTTTCGGGCCAGGCCGTATATGGATTAGAGACCAGAGATCAAAGACTGTGGATTTCCTTTCGGGAATCGGTTAGACTTCAGCTACGACAAGCAAATCTTCAGCCTTTGGTCTTCAGTTTCTTGTCTGGCAAACAGGGAGAACCGATAATGATCAAGGATGCGATTGCAAAGGTGATCGAGGGGAAAGACCTGGGGAGCAAAGAAGCCCAGGCGGTGATGGACGAGATCATGAGCGGCAAGTGTACGGACGCCCAGATAGGCAGCTACCTGACTGCACTACGCATGAAAGGGGAGACGATAGAAGAGGTAGCGGGAAGCGTCTTGTCGATGCGCTCGAAAATGTTGAAAGTAAAGGGCAAGCGGAGCGATGCAGTTGATACTTGCGGTACAGGAGGGGACGGGTCGGGGACGTTTAATATATCAACTGCGGCGGCGTTGGTGACCGCGGCGGCCGGCGTACCTGTGGCCAAACACGGTAATCGCGCTGTTTCCTCGGCATGCGGCAGCGCGGATGTGCTGGCCGAGTTGGGAATCAAGACGGCGCTGAGTCCGTCGGTGGCGAAGCGCTGCCTGGATAAGCTTGGGTTTTGCTTTCTATTCGCGCCGGCTTTTCATGGCGCGATGAAACACGCAATTGGCCCCCGCAGAGAGATAGCGATCAAGCGGACGATCTTCAATTTAATGGGCCCAATGTCTAATCCGGCGGGGGTTAAACGCCAGACCATAGGTGTAGGGTTACCGTTGATGTTGAAGATAATGCCCCAAGTGTTAAAGGTGACGGGATCAACGCATGTCATGGTCTATTGCAGCGAGAACGGGATGGACGAGTTAAGCACAACGGCGAAGGCCCGGGTGGCGGAGCTGCGCGGGGGAAAGGTCAGGAATTACACGCTTGATCCGGTTAAGCTGGGTCTGAAACGATCGACGCTGGGCGCGCTGCGGGGAGGCGGTCCGACCGCCAATGCTAAGCTGATCCGACGTTTGCTTGCCGGGGAAAAGGGCGCGAAGCGGGATACCGTCCTTTTGAGTGCCGGCGCGGCTATCTACGTGGGCGGCAAAGCGGCGAGCATCAAGAAAGGGATGGCGCTCGCGGCGGAGGCCATCGATTCCGGTGCGGCCACACGGTTGTTGGCTGCGGTGGTGGAGTTTACTGCAAGGGCAAGTTAGTCGCTGGTCGCCAGTCGCTAGCCCTTCGATTGCCCTCAGGGGCGAAGTCCCTTGGCGATGGCGGGAGCGAACGAAGTGAGTCGAAGGGTCGCTGGTTAACGTACTAGCGACAAGCAACAAGCAACGAGCGACAGCTATGATCTGCGATGAACATACTTGACGAGATAATAGAGCACAAGAAGAAGGAAGTGGCGGAGCGAAAGGGCGTTTTGCCGCTGAAGGATATTCAGGCAGCCCTGGGCAAGAAGGAGCCCGCCGCGGTCGGCAGGTTCAAGGCGGCGCTCGACGCCGCGGGGCCGCGCTTGATAGCGGAGCTGAAACGGAGATCCCCCTCGGCGGGGGTGATACGGGAGGACTTCCGCCCCGTGGAGTTGGCGTCCGAGCTGGAGCAGGGAGGCGCGGACGCCCTCTCCGTCTTGACTGACCGCAAATACTTCGGTGGCGGGCCGGAGGTGCTGCGCCAGGCCGTGACGAGTTGTAAGTTGCCCGTATTACTAAAAGACTTCGTTATTGACGAGTACCAGGTATACGAAGCTGCGTTGTGGGGCGCGGCGGCTTTCCTCCTGCTCGCCTCCCAGCATGACGCGGCGGCACTGGAACGCTATGCGGAGCTGGGAGAGGTCCTCGGCCTCAATGCCCTGGTCGAAGTACACGACGAGAAGGAAATGAGGCAGGCGGTGAAAACGGGGGCGAAGATGATAGGCATAAACAACCGCGACCTGAAAGATTTCAGCGTGGATATCGAGACGAGTGCGCGCCTCGCGGCGTCCTGTCCCGAGGGGACTTCCATTGTCAGCGAGAGCGGCATCAAGAGTGCGGCGGTCATTGAGAGATTGAGCGCCGCGGGGGTGGATGCCTTCCTCATCGGTGAGGAGTTGATGCGGGCGGAGGATGTTGGCGTTAAGATAAGGGAGTTGTTTGCTCACAAGCGTGAAGGGTGAAACGTCCTTCGTGAAGCGTATAGAACGGCCGTCAAACGTCGAATGTCTGAACGTCGAACGTTCAGCACGCGACGTTAGACGTTTGACGTTCCGACGTTGGACGAACTACGCTTCACGAGGTATGGAGCGATGCTGATAAAAATCTGCGGCATAACCAATCTTGACGACGCGCTGGCTGCCGAAGCGGCGGGCGCCGACATGCTCGGTTTCATCTTTGCCGAGAGCCCGCGCCGCGTGAAGCGCGAGCAGGTGGCGGGAATAGCCGGGGGCCTTTCGGGCAGGGCGAAGAAGGTGGGCGTCTTTGTGGACGCGCCGATAGAGGAGGTGAAGGAACTGCGCGAAGAGCTCGGCCTGGACTACGTTCAACTGCATGGGCAAGAGGGCGCGGATTACTGCCGTGCCCTCGGTGCGGGTGTGATAAAATTGATGCGTGTGACGGATAACCTTGATATGGCCGCGTTTGATGAATGCACGGCGGACTTCTTCCTGCTTGAGGGAAAACAGCAGGGGGAATACGCGGGCGGTACGGGGAAGACCTTCGACTGGTCCGCTGCGGGGCCGCTCAAGGGGAACGAGAAGGTGATCCTTTCCGGTGGGCTGGAGGCGGGGAACGTCATTGCCGCGATTGAGGAGTTGTGCCCTGCCGGTGTGGACGTGG
>CBDVCL010000362.1:0-3116 GCA_965372475.1 uncultured bacterium
AGTCTTTGAAATGACCACCAAATAAGTCCGTGCATCGTGCGTAGTGCGTCGCATCTGGCCGGCGCAATGCGCAATGCGCGGCACGCGGCACGAGAAAATGGTACCAAAGGAAGTCTTCCTCACCAAAGGCGTCGGCAAGCACCGCGAGAAGCTGACCAGTTTTGAGCTGGCCCTGAGGAACGCGGAGATCGCGCAGTATAACCTGGTCTCGGTTTCCTCTATCTACCCGCCGGGTTGCCAGCATATCCCCAAGGGGATGGGCCTGGCCAAGCTCAGGCCGGGGGAGATCGTCTATACGGTGATGAGCCGCAACGAGACTAACGAGCCGAACCGCTTGATAGCCGCCAGCGTTGGCCTGGCCATACCGGCCAAGGTTGGTCACTATGGTTATCTCTCCGAGCATCACTCTTTCGGCGAGACGGAGGATAAGGCTGGGGACTACGCCGAAGACCTGGCCGCGGAGATGCTGGCCACCATTCTTGGAGTGAAGTTTGACCCTGACGCCAGTTGGGATACGCGCAAGCAGATCTGGAAGATATCAAACGATATCTACAAGACCACCAATATCACGAAATCCGCAGTGGGAGACAAGAAAGGGCCGTGGACCACGGTCATCGCCGCGGCGGTTTTTGTGACGTAAGCCCGCATGCGGCAAGTGATGGGTATTGGGTATTGAGTATTGGGTCGCTGGATGTACTTCACCCACTACTCAATACTCATCACTCAATACTGCTCAAAATGGTTACCAAGAACTTCCTCGGACTCAATGCCAAAGAAGCTGACCTGAAGGACGCCAAGTGGGTGGTGATCCCCGCGCCATATGAAAGGACCACCACCTACGTGCGCGGCTGCCGCCGCGGCCCTGTCGCCATCATCCACGCTTCTGAGCAGGTGGAACTGTATGACGAGAGGCTGGGGAAGGAAAGCTACCTCGAGCACGGCATTCACACTGCTGCCGTGGTTCGTTGTACGGGCATACCGCCGGCGCAGGCCCTGCGGCGGATAGCGAAGGACGTCAACAACTATCTCGAGATGGGTAAGAAGGTGGTCCTCCTGGGCGGGGAGCATACCGTCTCGCTGGCGTCGGTCTGGGCCCATCGCGAGATATATCCCAGCTTTAGCGTGCTTGTCCTCGATGCGCACGCCGATTTGCGCGATAAGTACCAGGGCACTCCCCTCAACCACGCGTGCGTGGCGCGCCGCCTGCTGGAGCTGGCTCCCGTGGTCATCGCCGGGGTGCGGAATATCTCTGCCGGGGAGCTTCCCCTGCTCAAGCGTAAGAAGGTTCCCGTCTTCTTCGCTCACGATGCGCCCCTGGCAAGGCCGGGGACGACAACGAAGATAATCCGTGCCATCAAGACAGATGCCGTTTATCTTTCTATCGATCTGGATGTCTTTGACCCTGCGGTGATGTCTGCCGTCGGCACCCCCGAACCCGGGGGATGCGGCTATAACGAGGTGGTCGATTTCCTCAAGGTGCTCTGCCGCCGCAAGAAGGTGATCGGTTTCGATGTGGTCGAGCTATGCCCCCGCCAGGGGGAGGTGGTATCGGATTTCACCGCCGCCAAGCTGGCTTATCATTTGATGGGCTTGATAGGATAATCAACGGTGGTTTTGGGGGAATTGCGAATTGGTGCCGCAGACTACCGATGCCCGATGTGCAGTGATCTTCTGTACCTATGGAGGAGAATCGCCGCCGCCCTCGTCCCTCGGGCGTCCGAGTGCCGAAATACCAAGTTCCGAAAAGAGGTTGACACGGCGCCAAAGGGGGCGTAGAATCCATTCTTCTAAAGGGGTTATCGTTAGGGTAGGCTTCGCGAGAGAGCCTTAGGAGAGGACAATGGGAGTAAGAACGATGAAACTGTCAAAGCGTGTATCAGCGGTCCAACCGTCGGTGACCATGGCCGTGACGGCCAAGGCCAAGAAGCTCAAAGCCGAGGGAGTGGATGTCATCGGTTTTGGCGCGGGAGAGCCGGATTTCGACACGCCGCAGAGGATCAAGGACGCGGCGAAGAAAGCGATAGACGATGGCGTGACCAAGTATACCCCTGCCGGCGGCACTGACGAGTTGAAGAAGGCGGTGGTGGAGAAATTCAAGCGGGAGAACGGGCTGGAATACGACATCTCCCGGGTCACCATCAACTGCGGCGCCAAGCATTCGATCTACAATGTATGCCAGGCGATAATCAACCCTGGCGACGAGCTGATCATCCCTTCGCCCTACTGGGTCTCGTACCCCGAGTTCGCTAACCTGGCCGAGGGGAAGCCGGTTTTCGTGGATACCGACTACGAGAACGGTTTCGACCTGGACATCGGGGCTATCGAGAGAGCGGTCAGCAAGAAGACCGCTGCCCTGGTGGTCAACAGCCCTTCCAACCCTACCGGCGCCGTATATTCGGAAGAGAAGCTGAAGGCCGTGGCCGATCTGGCGGCAAAGCACGATTTTCTCGTCATCTCGGACGAGATCTACGAGCACCTGGTCTACGACGGCAAGGAGCACTTTTCCATAGCTTCTATCTCGGATGAGATCAAGGAGCGGACGATACTGATAAACGGTGTCTCCAAGGCTTACTCGATGACCGGCTGGCGCATCGGCTACACCGCCGCTGCCACGGAGATATCCAAGGCGATAGGCACTATCCAAAGCCACAGCACATCCAACCCGGCTTCCATCTCGCAGAAAGCGAGCGTGGAGGCCCTGCTCGGCCCCCAGGATGAGGTGGGGATGATGCGGGCCGAGTTCGAGAAGCGGCGCGACTATATCGTGGAACGGCTGAACAAGATGGCGGAGGTATCATGCCACAAGCCGGGCGGCGCCTTCTACGTCTTCCCCTGCTTCAAGGACCTGATGGGCAGGAGCTTTGGCGGAAAGAAGATAGAAAACACACTTGACCTCGCCGACTACCTGCTCAGCGAGTGCAAGATAGCTCCCGTTCCCGGCGAGGGCTTCGGCGCTGCCGGCTACATGCGCTTCTCTTACGCCGCTTCCATGGAGGACATTACACAAGGAATGGATCGCCTAGAGGAGGGAGTGGCGCAATTGAAGTAGTGGCGGCCTTCCCCGGCCGCCACCCGCCGCAGGCGGGGTAACACAGGAGGCAACAATGGCAGTAGAA
>CBDVCL010000363.1:0-3116 GCA_965372475.1 uncultured bacterium
ATCTTCCTTCTCGCCCTGGGCTGTCACAAGAGCCCTACGGGGCCTACCAACCCCACGGGCGTCAACTACAACGCCACGGGCTATCCCGCTCGAATCAGTATCTTTGTCTTTAAGGAGTCCCTGGTAGGATTGTCTGCTTACGCCAAACTCATGCTGCCGGGGCAGGACCCGCTCACGGACGAGCCCTTCGCCGTCGCCAGTACGGTAATCACCGACGACCAGCAATACATACACCACAAGTCAGCTAACTACTACGTAGCCAACCTCGCCTTCAGCCCGCAATGCCTCCCCTACGGCTACTACGACCTCTACGCCTTTATCGACCGCGACCACAGCGGCTCCCAGGCGCCAACCACGGGTGACTTGTCTTACGAGTATAAGAACCTTTATTTGAACAAAGAACTAGACCACGATGTCTTCGACCTGGCGCTCGAGGAGACGATGGCTTATCCTATCATCACCGTGGACGGAAAGGATGACGAACCCTACTGGGATCACGCCACTTATTACTGGACACTCCTCGAAGGTGACCCCGCGGCCGGGGACGCCGAGGACGATGACGGCTACTGGGACCCCGCCGACCCGGGGTCGGGGTTCTTCGGCCTATACGATGACCTGAATTATGTTCGCGCTTTGTGGGATGCCGACAACATCTACTTGTATATTAACGGCGAAGACACCTCGGACAACATGCACACCCTGGTGCTAATAGACTGGGACAGCCTTATCATATTCGCAAGCGACGGCAAAGACTCCAAGAGCTACTTCACTGGTCTCGGCGGAGGGGGGGAGGAATGGTTTAGTGGTCGCAAACCGGATGGCTCTTCTCCCAAATCGTGCCACAGGTTCTTTCTCTTTGATGAATCCATCCAGTACGTGCTTGATGACGGCACCAACATCCACAACGGATATACACCGCTAGGTGTTGACTACTATATCCCGCTTCCCTTTACCCCTGTTCCCGCGCCTCCCGCCAGCCAGACTGAAGCCTATTACCTTCTTTACTCCAACATCCTCGCGCAAAACGGCACGAGTGATCCCGAGCCGGACGACACGCTCGTAGCTGCTGGCGACTGGCCCTGGGTCGCGCGTGACACGGCCACCGATGGCGTCGAGATCCGCATACCCAAGGCAGGCTTCATCGGCTCCTTCGACTCCCAGCCCGGGGGCTCGCTGCGCCTGGTATTCCTCACGGCCAGCTTCACAAACATCGAGCCAAAAAGCAAGAACGTCTACGATACCATACCCAATTCTGATCCTTTGACCAACACTAAGCCCATACTCGAAGACAACAGCGGCGCAGTATCCGTCACCACCTATATCGACAAATGCCTATTCTTGGAAACTGACGCGAACGATGACGACATACCTGACCGTTTTTGGTAGTAATCAAACCATAAGCAAAAGGCCCCGCCAGGGGCCTTTTTGCTAAGCAGCGAACCGATCCTGCCGCTATCGACTCTTCACGCCAGCTGTTTGTCTATCAGCTTCTTCAGTTCTTCCTCGTTCCTTAGACCGACCACCTGCTCCACCACCTCGCCCCCTTTGAACCAGATCAGGGCGGGGATGCTCATCACGCCGTACCGGGACGCCAGTTCCTGTTCCTTGCTCACGTCAAGCTTATAAACGGTAAGCTTGCCCTCGAATTCGCCGGCGAGCTTCTCGACTATCGGCGTGAGCATCTTGCAGGGACCGCACCATTCGGCCCAGAAGTCCACCATCACCAGTCCTTCCGCCTTCGCCACCTTCGCTTCCCACTCGGCCGATGTTATCGTCTCGATCTCTGCCATAACGCCTCTCCTCGCTGTAAACACGCGATATCAATAGCCCCGCATCACGCTTCCCGCTTCCTACTCTATCCACACATCATCAAGATAGAAATCATAATTCAACTCCTCGTCCAGCGAGCCCACCGCGGTGATGGCGAAGATGATCTCCATAAGCTCGCTCGTCTCCGCAGCGGCAGAAGAATGCACCACGACGATCAGCGGCGCGAAATCCGTGAAGGAAAGGTCAAGCGTGGTCCAGCTCCCGGGCAGGAGGTAGCTCGTGCTGAACCGATCGCCGTCCGCGAACTTCAGTGTTACCTCTACTTCAATTGGCTTATCGCCGCTGCCGTAGGTGGTGATGTTGAGACGCGAATGGTTGTTGAGATACTCCCGCGGCTCGATCGCCACCAAGGCATAACCGAAGAAAGGCGGCGGCACGGACTTGCATACCACCTTACCGTAGGCGCGGAATGATCTTGCCGAGTTAAAACCGTCGCCAAGCATGTAGGCCGCCGACGGCGTATCCTCGTTCGGCGTGATCGTCGAGCCGGACCAGAAGGGCACGTCCGTCCACCAACCGCCTTTCCCCGAAACGATGGTGTCGTTGCCGTCTTCGCAATCATCTATCAGCATCGGCGTTCCCGCCGGTTTCCCCGGCTCCGGCAAGGGCCCCGCCCATAGGCCGCCAGTCGCGTCCGGGTCAAGCGGGTTGCGGTGCTTCATGCTCAGGCAGCCTGATTGGAGCAGGAGAAGCAGGGCGAGAATCAGGGGGCCGATGCGGAGCTTGGATCTAGGACCTAGGACATCGAGCAAAGAGGACAAACCACCCAGGCTTTCTGCCATCCTCTTCCTGATACCAGCAGTCATGTTCTCACCACACGCCCTTCTCATCCTACCTGGCAGCATTGCCCGAGTCCCCAGTTCCCAGTTCCAAGGTCCGTTCATTCCGTGGCGCCGTCAAGCGCACAATATCCACCAAATTCCACAACCAGACCCCGGCGGCAATACCCGCAAGAACGCTGGCGCCGCGGTAGAGTTCCTCGCCGCGGTGGTACAGCTTCTCTATCTCGTAGGGATCATCGCAGTAGTCGTATTTGCGGCGCACGCTCCTTTGGTGCAGGGCAACGACAGAAGCGAGCAAGGTGAAGAGCCCGCACTCGATGCCAAAGAACAGGCCGCGTTGCTTCCGCCCCACGGAATACTGCCCCCAGCCCGGAAGGACAAGCGAACGCACGAAGCAGCCGCGTCTTTCCTCCCCGCTATAGGCCCGCCTCCCCCGGTCTTCAGCCTCCGAGGCGCCGCGCGGCTTGCCGGGCGCAGCAACGCCCAGCGGGCTCCCCTTGGCAT
>CBDVCL010000364.1:0-3115 GCA_965372475.1 uncultured bacterium
CAAGTGCGGCTTGGATAAGCGCCACCACCAGGAAGAAGAAGGAACTGTTGATCACGAGCAGGTTTATTGGCTGGCCGTAGGGGCAGTAGACAGCGGACATCTTCGCCAGGCTGAGCAGAGCATACACCAGCGATAGCGACACGCTGGAGAGCCCCGCCAGTACGTAACCGAAGCGCACCGAAACGACAAGCGTGCCCAGAACGGTAACGAGGATATAGAGCGGCAGATAGTATATGCGGTCGCCCGGCGAGAGCAAGTGCATCACGTAGCTCACGGCGCAAAGATCGATGACGAAATGGGCGCGCAACAGGAACGGCAGAAAGCGATGCGCCCTGACGGCAAGGTATTCGACCAAGGTAAGAGCGAGCAGGGCGAGCATGGCAAGGCCGAGATGTTTCAGATGTATGGATATCACCTTGAGTCCAAAGACGAAGTAGATCACCAGCACCAGCACACTAATAAGGACGCGCACCTCGATGCACCAGACGACAAGGCGCGCGGCAATGTCCCGGCGCGTGGTATTGTTGGGCTTGACGTTCTTCTTGGGCATTGGCTATCGTTTGTTTTCGACCAGGAGAGCAGCAGACCGCCGGTTCGCAATCGCCGTAATCCCCTCTTCACCCGTCATCTGCTCACCTGCTCTGCGAATCGCGCCAGGCGCTACTTCGGTGCTCGCGATAAGTTTGCGTTTTCTTGCCCGCCGTCGCTCGCACTTTGTCTTGCATTACTTCCACCGAGCAAAGTGCGAGCTATGGCGGGCAGCCTTCGCGCCGGCAACCCATTTTCGAAGTACTCCCTTCGGTTGCCAGAGCGAAGGCTGGAGCGGCCGACTTGTCCGCCATAGCTAGCCCTTCTCTCCCCCAAAGTAATCTAGGTCGAAGGGCTAGCGACGGCGGATGGGGTTCTGGAACCCCCGACGATCGTCGCTTGGCTAAAGCCACGGCGGGCAGGCCACCGCTTCATAATCCTTGATTCACCCCCGACTAAGACCGCGCATAGCGGTCTCAAGGTTTCTCTCCGCCATATATCATTAAGAGAAACCTTATCGTGGTGGAGACCTTCTGTGCCGGCCGTTCTACATTGTCTATTCTTGTGACGGCCGACCGCTGTTCGCATGTCTTCCACTAAGTCCAGCGGCCCACACCCCCTCTACGTCGTGCGGCGGTAATCTCGTATCATCCTCTTGCCGCCGAGCGCCGCAGGCGCTACTTCGGTGGTCGCGATAAGTTTGCGTTTTCTTGCCCGCCGTCGCTCACACTTTGTCTTGCATTACTTCCACCGAGCAAAGTGTGAGCTATGGCGGGCAGCCTTCGCGCTGGCAACCCACTTTCGAAGTACTCCCTTCGGTTGCCAGAGCGAAGGCTGGAGCGGGAAAGGGGATTCGAACCCCCGACGTCCAGCTTGGGAAGCTGGCACTCTACCACTGAGTTATTCCCGCATTTTCTCGAGAGTCGGCAATCGAAAATCGGCAGTCGTCACTTTTCTCACCTGCGATCTCAGCGCCTGCGACGCCCGACATCCGATACCCGATACCCGCAGTAACAACCCCATTCTCGGGCGGGCACTCAGGCCCGCCCCTTTCTGTCGGGCTGGGGTTCGCAAAATAAACCCCATGTCCCTAAGCTCGCCCGGCCCTCCCAATAGGGGGAGGATTCCCCCTATTGCGCTACGGCACTTGGAGAACAGCGGTGCCTTCGCTGTCACCCCCTCGACATCATGGGGGAGTAGCCTGTGCCGACCGTTCTATATTGTCTGTTCTTGTGACGGCCGTGCCGCTGACGAAGAATCTTCCACTAAATCCAGCGCCCAAACCCCCTCCTGTGAAACCAGGCGCCTTTGCCGCCCGGTTTCCTATAGTTTTTTCCTCGCCGCCAGCTTGGCTTTGGCCTTTTTCAGATTGGCTCGCGCGCTCTGGTGGCTACCGTCCATCTTCAGCACCTTGTTCCAGGCGTTGACCGCCTCTTCCAGTTTGCCGCTGACGTAGAGGTTGACGCCCTCGTAGTAGAGCTTCTTGACTTCCTCGGCGTTGACCTTGGCCTTCGATTTCTTACCCGTGAGACTGCCTAAGCGCCTCGCGGCCGTGCTGTTCTCGGGGTCAAGGGCCTGCACTGCCGCGTAGGCCTTCTTGGCCTCGCTGTCATTCCCCGCGTCAAATGCCCTGTCGCCCCGGGCCAGCAATGTATCTATCTTGCTCCTGCGCTCAGTCCTGAGGTTAAAGAGCCAGCTCTTCAGCCTCTTGTCACCGCTCGCCCACTTCCTCGCCATCTCGGCGTTGCTGATCGCCTGCCTCAGGTTTCCCGCCTTGTAGTCAGCCTCCGCGGCGCCCTTGTATTTCCGGCGCAGCGCCTGGATCTTGGTGGTGGCCCTGTCCTTCAGCTCTCCCGCCTTGGCGTGATCGGGCTTCACCTTCAGCGCCTGCTCAGCGTTTCTCACCGCCGCCAGGTAGTCCTTGTCGTTGAAGGCGCGCACCGCCCGCAAATAGGCATAGCTGGCATCGTCCAGTACCTTCTTCTTCTTCGTCTTTATCTTCGCCTGCAGGTCGAGCAGGGCCTTCTTTACCTTGCCGTTGCCGGGGTCATAGTCAAGCGCCAGCCTGAAGTCGCGCTGGGCGGAGCGGTCCTTGCCGGCAGCGGCGTTGGCGCGGCCGCTGCGGTAGAGCCGCTCCACGTCGTCCTTCATCCCCGCAGACGCCTGCGCCATGAACTTCTTCGCATCCTTGTGCCCCTTCTCAAGCCGCAGGACCCTCTCGAACTCCTTCCTAGCATTGAGGAAGTCGCCCGCCATGAGGCGGTCCGTGCCCTTTTCAAGGTAGTATTGTATCGCCTCGGTCATTATCGCTGCCTTGACGTTCTGCGCGTCTTTGTCGCCGGGATTGACGGAGAGCACCTTCGCCAACAGCTTGAGCGCCTTAGCGTATTCATAGTTGTCAGCGTGGGCAAGGGCGTAGTTGTAGAGCAGGTTGGTGTTTTCGGGCATCTTGGCGCGCGCCCGCTTGTAGTACTTCATCGCGTTCGCCAGGTCACCCTCCTTCTGGTAGCACATCGCCAGGTACTTCATCGCCGCGGCGTCACCTGGGTTGAGCTTGAGGGCGCGCTCCAGGTAGCCCTTGCTTTCG
>CBDVCL010000365.1:0-3111 GCA_965372475.1 uncultured bacterium
TATTGAGTGCGAACTCCCACTACTCAATACTCATTATCACCTCGCCGTAAGCCTCGGATTAACAAGCAAATACACCAAATTCTTCAACAAGTCCGCCAGCCGTACCAGCACCGCCGCAAAGATGACAATGCCCAGTATCACCGCATAGTCCCTGTTCTGGGCCGAGACCCAGGCCAGGTTGCCCAGCCCCTCATAGTTGAATACCTGCTCGACTATCACCGCACCGGAGAGGACATAGGGCACCTTGGCCGCCATGGCGTTGACCACCGGGATGAGAAAGCCCTCCTTGAAGGAATGCTTGACTATGCTGGCGCCCTTGGCGCGCGCGGTGCGGATGTAGTCCTCGCGCAGCACGCGGCTCAACTGCTCCCTGATGTAGCGGATGATCTCGCTCACCGTCCCGTTGGAAGCTCCCAAAACGACAATGGGCAGGAGGATGAACCACCAGCTTATGGACGCCAGCGGCATCACCCTCTCGCCGGTAAGAAAATAAAATGAGCGAGTGACGGCGAATATCACCAGGTAGCCCAGCCAGAACATCGGCGCAGAGGAGAGAAGATAGGCGAGGATAGAAAGGACGGCGCTGCCGCGCGCCCTACTGCCAAGCGTGGCGAAGAGAGCTATGGGCACGGCGATGAGCAGGGTCACCAGCATCGCGCCTATGGTAAGCAACAGGGTGCGCCCGGTCTTCTCTATCAGTTCGGGTAGTACCGCCTTGCCCGTCTCGGCGGAGTAGCCGAAATCACCGCGGCAGAGCTTGCCGGCGTAGACAAGATATTGCTTGAAGACGCCTCCCTCCAGGCCCAGTTCGCGCCGCGCGGCGACCATTTCCTCCTCCGCCATGTTTCCCGCCTGGACATACATGTCCATGGGGCTGCCCGGCGCCGCCTGCAGGAGCATAAAGGCCAGCAGGCTGACCCCCGCGAGGAGGGCGAAGGAGATGATCAGCTCGCCGCCGAGGTGGCGGATGTATTTTGCGATTAATTTCATTTGTACGTACTTCTTCTCCCCCCTTGATGGGGGGAGATAAAGAGGGGGGTGATACTTACAGTTTTTCACCCCCACCCTTGCCCTCCACCCGTGTATAGGGGAAGGGAATCGTCGCTACTATTATTGGGCAGGCACGGGGGCCTGCCCCTACATTACCAGGGAAAGAATCCGTGCCACGCACGGATTCTCCTTATCATCATTATTTCTGTTCCTTCTTCGGTATATACCACTCGTCCACGTAGGAGAAGAATTTGAAGGGATGGATCTCGACCTTGCGCACCTTCTTGTGCACGGCGGCGTAGTTGTTGAGCGACCAAAGGAAAGTGTAGGGGCATTCCTCGGCCAGGAGCTTATGCAGGCGCTGGTTGATCACGCGCCGTTTCTCCCTGTCCAGCGTGTTCTTGCTTTCTACGATGAGCGAGTCCACCTCGGGATTGGAGTAGGAAATGAAGTTGTTGCGCCAGGAACCGATCTCGCTGGAGTGAAAGAGCGAAGAGATGTCCGCCGAATCGTCGAAGACCCAGGCGGCGATGACGATATCAAAATCGTGTTTGTCGAATACGTCCTCCTTCCAGGCGCGCCACTCGCGGAACTCGACGTTGACCTTGATGCCCACCGCCTTGAGGTAGTTCTGGAAGGCGAGCACCACCCTTTTCACCGATTCGTTTTCCTTCTCGATGGGTACCTTGAGACTGAATTCCAGGGGAACACCGTCGCGCGTGCGGATGCCCTGCTTGTTCTTCGTGGTGAAGCCCGCCTGCGCCAGCAGTTTCTCGGCCTTGCTTACGCTGTAGGCCACGGGCTTGACGTCCAGGTTATAAGCCCAACTGCCGGGCGCATAGGGGCCGGTGATAATGCGGCCGCGCCCCATGTAAAAGGAATCAAGCATCTCCTGGCGGTTGATAGCGTGGCCGATGGCCTGGCGCACCTTCTTCTCCGCCAGCAGGCTGTTCTTCAGATTGTAGCCGAAGAACGAATAGGAGAGGGCGTTGTAGGGCTTGAGCACGAAACGCCTGTCGCCCTCGATCTCGGGTATGTCGCGGGGGTTGAGGCGCGGGATCAGGTCGATGGCCGAGTAGAGCAGGGACTGGGTCATCACGTTCTGGTCGGCGAAGGGCTTCATTGCCACGCTGTCGATGTGCGGCCTGCCGCGCTGGTAGTTCTCGTTGGCCTTCAAGGTGATCTCTCCCTCGGCGGACATCTCCTCGAAACGATAGGGCCCACTGCCCAGGGGATTGCGGCAGAACGGGTCCTTGCGGCTGAGGTAGTTACTGCGCGGCCCGTGCTTGGGCACCACCTTGAAGGACATGCGCGAGACAGCGTTTATCACCGGCCGTTTCAAGCGGAACTTCACCTGGTAGGGCCCGGTGCTTTTCACGCTCTCGACAAACTCATACTGGTCCTTCAAGGGGGTAATCGTCTTGTTATTCATGATGCACTTGTAGGTGTAGACGACGTCGGCGGCAGAGAGCTTCTTCTCTTCAGTCATCCCCGCGGGCGCGTGCCAGATGATGTCCTGCCGCAGGTCGAAGATGTATTCATAGTTGTCGGCGGAGACGTTCCATTTCTTGGCGATGGACGACACCACCTCCCCCCGCTTGTCAAGGTCCACCAAGCCATCGAAGAGGAGCTCGGCCATGCGCAGGGAGACCATGTCGTTACCGGTGATGGGGTCAAGCGTGGATGGGCGGCCGTATTCGCCGTAGACCAGCTTACCGCCGTCCGGCTTGCCGTCCTTCTTGGATGCGGAATCCACGGACACGGGTAAGCAGAGAACACCCACTGCCAGAACCATAATAAGAACAGCTTTCAGTTGCTTCATCATCTTGTCTCCTTTATATAACAGTTTTCTTGTCCACAGATTACGCAGATTACACAGATTAGCACCCGCAAGCAATCTGTGGAATCCGTGAAATCTGTGGATCCCTTCTCGCCGTTTCGCCGATTCACCGGTTCGCCGTTTCGAACCGCGTTACTGGTTTATTCTTACCTGTCCTGCTGATTTTTGCCGTGCTGCGTATACTCCTTGTACCGAGTTTTGCAATGGCCTCAGGCCCGGGAACACCTCGGAAAGCGCCATCAGTATCTCCAGGCACTCGTCGTAACGGTTTATCAGGTAGT
>CBDVCL010000366.1:0-3095 GCA_965372475.1 uncultured bacterium
CTATCACGCGCCCCGAGGTCCGAGGGCCAAATTCCGGAGATATCATCTCCTGCCAAACCGCAGCTTCCAGACGATGAACACCGCCTCCCAGATGATGCCGCCTGAGAGCTTCGAAGTGCCGGCGTGGCGGTCTTCGAAGACTATCGGTATCTCCTTCAGGCGGAAGCCGCCCTTCTGGGCCAGGTAATCCAGCTCGATCTGGAAGGAGTATCCGTCCGATCTTACTTTCCCCAGGTCGATGCTGGCCAGAACACAGCGGCGGAAGCACTTGAAACCCGAAGTGCAATCGCGCACCTTCAGGCCGGTGACGAGCCGGGCGTACAAGTTGGCCACGTAGGAAAGGAACAAGCGGCGCAGGGGCCAATTGACAACGTTAACGCCCTCCAGGTAGCGGGAGCCGATGACCAGGTCGTGCTTTTTTATCTCGCGCAGGAAATCGCCCAGGTAACGGGGATGGTGGGAGAAATCAGCGTCCATTTCGAAGATATAATCATAGCCCTTCTCCAGGGCGTAGCGAAAGCCGGCCAGGTAGGCCGAGCCCAGGCCCATCTTGCGCGAACGGTGTATCACCTTGACGCGGCGCTGCCGCCGCGCCAGCCCGTCGGCGATGCGGCCTGTGCCGTCCGGCGAGCTGTCGTCAACCACCAGCACATCAAAAGGGCCCGCGCACAACACCTGCTTCACCAACAGCTCAATGTTCCCTCCTTCCTGGAAGGTAGGGATTATTACTAGGCTCTTCTTGCGTTTCATTCCCCGTACCTATTTCATTTAGGGCGCAGCATGCTGCGCCCCTACTAGCTTCACGGGCGTGCTGCTCTTTTCCACCCTCTCTTTCCTTTTTCCTTTTTACTTTTTTCTTCTTCCTTCCCCGGTGCCCCGAACCCGTTTCTTCCCTCTTCTCCCCAAGGGACAGCTCTTCTTGATGATGCGCATCGCCTCCTCCGGCGTATCCACAAGGTGGAAAAACCTGCAATCATCAGGCGATATGTAGTTGCCGCGGATAAGGCGCTCGCGGAACCAGCCAACCAGGCCCTGCCAATGGTCCTTGCCGACCAGGATTATCGGGAAGGGCTTTATCTTGTCGGTCTGGATCAAGGTCAGGGCCTCCAGGAACTCGTCCAGGGTGCCGTAGCCGCCGGGCACACAGACGAAGGCCACGGCGTACTTGACGAAAACGACCTTGCGAATGAAGAAATAGCGGAAATTCAGGAGCTTGTCCAGGTAGGGATTAGATGCCTGTTCCAAGGGTAATTCTATGTTCAGGCCGATGGATAGCCCCCCCACCTCCTTGGCGCCGCGATTCGCCGCCTCCATGCAGCCGGGGCCCCCTCCCGTTATCACCGGATAGCCTCCTTTTCCCAGGGCACGGCCCATCTCCCTCGCCAGCCGGTAATTGGCGTTTCCGGGCCGCGCCCGGGCGGAGCCGAACACCGAGACCGCCGGGCCGACGTCCGCCATCTCCTCGAAGCTCTCCACAAACTCGGCCATGATACGAAAGATACGCCAGGTCTCGGTGGTACTCAAGCTGTCGATGGGATAGTCGTCTTTCATTTCGGCGCTCCTTTCTTTAAGCAGCCCGGTCACGAGTCGCGTGTCACGGGTCGCGTGTCGCCAATCAACAGACGACAAGACCACTAGTGATGACTGCCATATTCTACCCGAAAACACGTATCCCTTCCAGCGTACCGGGCCCAGCTACAAACGCACCCTGGTCACCTTCACCGCGCAACGGCGCGAACGGCGGAAAGGGCGCCCCAACAATCCCCAGATGGTCCCCAACGCGTACGAGACGTGCCGTCCGACATATAGGCAAGGCATCAGCAACGCGGCAATCGAACGCCGCGCTTCGCGCCAGCCAAGGAATGTCTCTATACAAACCCAGCCGCAATATAACAACAGCGGGGCGAGGACCAGCGCCTGCGACCGGCAACCACGGGCGAAAGGCATGTATGCCAGGGCAAAGGGCATCACCAGAAGATAGAAGAGAAAGCAGGCCGGGACGTAGTGAGCCAGGTCGCTGAGACAAGGGTAGGCGAGGAACTGCTCGCTGCGTCCCCGGCCGTAACGCCACGACTGGCGAAGAAACTCGAACAGCCGCCCCGGCCGCCTGCGGCGAACGAAAAGACCCGGGGCATAAACGATCCGCTGCCGGGCGTCCCGCAACCTGTTAAGCAATTCGTTCTCCTCGTTGGGATAGAGGTCCTCGTTAAAGCCACCGGCCCAGAGAAAAGCGGAGCGCCGAAAAGCCATGTTACACAGGATCAAGTCCGCTTCGCCCGCACTGTTTTTCATCGACAGGGCCCGGTAACGCCGTCGCACGCGAGAAGAACCGAGGCGCGAGCCCTGCACCAGGTCCACGGCCAACTCAAAGACGGTGCTGTCCCCCGGCCTCAGGTCCGGACCTCCGAGCACCGCCAGTTCCTTTCTCTTGAAGTGGCGGCTGATAAGCACAAGGTTCCGCGCGGGAACCCTGGCGTCATCGTCCAGGAAATAGACGACCTCGCCGCGCGCGCGCTCAACCGCCCTGTTCCTTTGCGCCGCGGGGCTCCTGCCCCGAGCCAGGAGCACCTCCGCCCCGCCCGCAGGGATCTTGGCCAGGCGCAGGGAGCGAAGCGAGGGCGGCTCCTTCATGCCGGGAGGCACGGCGATTATTACGCTGATGTAGGGTCGTTTCGTCATGGCTGTAAGTAGTCCTTAGTCGTTGGTCGCTTGTCTCGACAATACACACGAACGACGATCGACTAACGACGAACGACAACGTATTTACTTCAAAAGAACAACCCCACCAACAACCATGGCGATACCGATGAGCTTCTGCGAGGTGAGCGTTTCCCCCAGGAAAACCAGGCCGAGCACCACCGCCACCACGGGATAAATCGAGCAGAGGGGGACGACGCGCGTCACCTCATTGTGCTTGAGGGCGGAATACAGCGTCCACTGTCCAAGCAAAGACGCCAACAAGCCAGATACTACAACCCACAGCATCGGCCGCCACCCGATATTGAAGATCTCGCCGCTCTTCAACTGGAAGGGCAACACTAAGAACATCAGGAAGACAGCCACCGCCAAGGTACGGATCATCACCCCCTGCATCG
>CBDVCL010000367.1:0-3094 GCA_965372475.1 uncultured bacterium
CGCCGTAGGAGGAGAGGGAAACGTTAGTGCGCCGAGCAATCTGTGATTGCGGCACCTGCGTCTGATTACAAATCCGGGAACTTGATGACATGGCAGAAGAAAAAGGCATGAGCAGGGAAGCGGTGGGGATGCTGGCCAAGCTTTTCCTTGGGCTGCTGTTGATACTGGTCTTTGCCAGGGGCTGTTCTAACTTCATATTCCAGAACGCCGTCGATTCCATCTTTTTCAGTGGGCAGTACTTCGAGGAAAACGGCGAGAACGCGAAGGCGCTTGAGAAATACCGCCGCGTTGTCGCCTGGGACCGGAAGGGTTTCTTTGAATACGAACGCGCGGAGGAGGCAGCCTTCAAAGCGGCCGAGATACTGGAGAAGAAGCTATACAAGTACGAGGAGGCGCGGCAGGCCTACCTGGACTTCACGCAAAGTTATGCCAAGAGCGATTTCAGGCCTCTGGCGGAGAAAGGTATCAGGCGGTGCAAGAAAACGGGGAAGGAGTACTCCCGCCTGCTGCGGCAGGCCGACGGGCATTTAAAGGCGGGGCGTTATAGTCAGGCGGAAGAAGCCTACCGGCGCCTCGCCGAAATGGTTCCCCTGGAAGTTACCGTTAAGCTCAAGCTGAAGGAAAGCCAAGCGCTGGCCGCGGCGCGCATGACCAAGGAGCAGGCGATCAGCATGGTCAGCATGCACCTGAGGACGAGCGGCAGAGACAAGCATCGCGTGCGTTTCACCTCCTACTGGGTAAAGAAAAGCCAGAGCTACCGCGATTCGCTGCTGGTGGATATTCCCGTGGAAGAAGGAGCGTCTGCCGCCGCGGCTGTTTGGGACTGCACCAGGGCCTGCCTGCAGTTGTTAAAGCACCGTTTCGCTTTCGACCTGGGGAAGATCGTCATCCGCGAGAACGCCCGGGGGGTTCTTAACCCGCCCGGCTTTGAGGCCTATCATGCGCCGTATGTTCACGATGTCAGTGTTGAGTCCCTGCGGGCGTATAACGAAGGCTGGAAAACAAAGGATGAAATATTAAGGGAACTGAAAGTTTCCAACCAGTAGTGTGGGGGCGTTCGGATGCGCGTCTATAATGCGCCCCTGGGAAAGAGAGCATGATAACAGTATGCGGAGAATATCGTTGCATACGAGCCAAAGTGACCGAATCACGAATCGCGTCGATGACTCGAAAACTTGACATATTTCACGCTCCCCATAGTATTATGAAAACAGTCCGCTCCATAATCCTCGCATTCTTGTTGTTGGCCACTTCGGCCTGTGCCTCAGCCTTCACGGAAAGCTACGGTTTTGAGGTCGGCCTTGACTTCGGTCCGGGCTTTACGCGGAACGATGATCTGACCCAGTCATTCCAGCGGCTCGACTGGATCTTCCTCTCGGATAATCAAGCACAGAACAAGTGGCAGCAATACCGGCATATCGCCGAGCGCAGAAGAGTGCATTTCGACCGGCCGACGAAGCTGAGCGATCTAGGCTTCTGCTTCGTATTCAAGAAGAGGCTCTTTTATGACTATATCATTAAGGAGAAGTTGCGCATCGGCTTCGTGCGCATGGAGAACTTCGGCTCGGACGTCCTGCTTCGCTTCTACGAGGAGGACACATACGACGCAATATGCCAGTATAAGCAGGACTGGTCGGGCAGCGCGGTCTCGCTTACCTTCTGCCAGTATTTTGGCGTGGGGGGCGAAGTGTGGGAGGCCTATGTCGGTTACGGCCTGGGTATCAACAAGGGCAAGCTCACCTTTCGCTGGGTGGCGCGAGAGGGGAAGAACGACGATAATCCAGACTGGGACGCGTGGTACATGGACGGCGCGACCAAAAAACACTACAGCGTTGAGCAGCTCGTGGAGGGCGAGATGAGCTCCACCTGGGGCTTTGAGCAGTTGATGCTGGCGGAGCTCAACCGCAAGCTGGTGGGCAGCCTCTACCTGTGCCTGGAAGCCAACTTCCACTGGGTCTGGCTGGAGGAATACCGGGGGCATTACGAGGTCAAGTATATCTACAATGACAATCTGTTAATCGATGAGAACGGTGAGGGAGTGTTGCTCATACTGAAGGACGTCATCGGCATACAACCGGTGGTCGTGCCGGTGGAAGAACTGCCCAGCGGCCAGGACTACCGACCGCTAACGGTGGACTTCGTTGGGCCTCGCCTCTTGTTCTCCTTAAGGTTCTTCTTCTGAAGCGCAGATTACGCTGATGGAACTATGGCATGACGATTGGGCTCCCCGCCGAGGCCGCGGAAGCTTCTCCGCGAAAGTATAGTAGACAAGCACGCGGACTATCACGAATGAATTGGTTGCACCACGCTCACAGCACGGGTCTGCGTGATCTGCGGAAGCTCGGCGTGACCGGCGTACTCCTGGCTTGTTGCTGGTGCCTGTACGTCGGCGACACATGGGCCGCACCCGGGGAGCAGCAGTTCCGCAAAGCGGAGCAGCGTTACAAGGCAGGCAGGTACACAGAGGCGCTGGCCTATTACCGGCAGGCGGTGGAGAAAGACCATTCGCTGTGGATGGCATACTACCGCATGGGAGAATGTTACGAGCACCAGGGCAAGTTCGGGCATGCAATGGCGGCGTTGCTTGAGGGCCTTGACTATAACCCCGGACAAGCGACGCTGATGCGCGCGGTTGCGGAGCGGCGCAAGAGTAGGGCGTCCGCCCGCTCCCGTGCCTTTCTGCCGCAAGGCAGAAACGGGGGCAGCCGCGCAGGGGTGCGCTGGGGATATGGAGCGGGGGTGGGTTATGCCCATTTCAGCCTTGCCTCGGAGCGGGAAGACAAGCGGGCAGGCGCCCTACGCAGGGCGGCGGCTACGCCTGTCGCGAGCCCGGCGACCGGCAGCTATGACTTGACCGAGCATGGTCTGAGCGGTCATTTCTTTCTGGAGATGGTCAAGGCTTTTCCGTCAGGCGGCGCTCTTGCCACCAGCCTACAGTTCGGTTACCTGCGCAGCGAGGCGGCGGGATGGGAAGAGACCCGCTCCTTTTACTGCTGGAGCGCTGTGGGTGAGGAGACAAGAAGCCGCGACCTGGTGAAGGGATTGCCCTTTCGGCGTTACGTGGACTACTGGACCGGTTACACCGGGTACGAAC
>CBDVCL010000368.1:0-3094 GCA_965372475.1 uncultured bacterium
GTATTCCTCCGCGCCGAGCACCAGGAACTGACCGCCCACGTTCAGGTTATTGGCACGAACCGCCTCGATGATGGTGGCAAGGTCCACGTCGTACGTGCGCAGGGAATAGGGGTCGACCTGGATCTGGTACTGCAAGACATGGCCGCCGATGGAGAGGATCTCGGTCACGCCGGGAACGGTCTGCAAGCGGAACTTGACGATCCAATCGTTGACCTCGCGCAGGTAGGTGTCCGGGTCTTTGCCGCCCGTGTCCGTGCCCGGCTCCAGAGTCAGGTAGTAGATAAAGATCTGCCCCAGGCCGGTCGAGATTGGGCCGAGCGTGGGCGGATCATGCATCTCAGGCAGATCGTTCATCGCCGCGGCGAGGCGCTCGGCGACAAGCTGGCGCGCGAAGTAGATGTCAACGCCGTCCTCGAAATACACGTAGACCACGGCCATGCCAAAGGCCGAGGTCGACTTGATCTGCGTTACCTTGGGCAGGCCGTTCATCGCCGCCTCGATAGGGTAAGCGATCAAACGTTCCACCTCCTCGGGAGCCATGCCATGCGCCTCGGCGAAGACCGGCACCATGATCGGCGAGATGTCAGGGAAGGCGTCCACGGGCATGCGACGGTAGGCATAAATACCGTAGGCGATGATGCCCGCCAGGGCCATCAGCACAAGCAACCGGCTCCGTATACTGAAACGTATTATCCCTTCAAACATATCGTATCCTCCCCGGTAGGATCAATGGCCGTGCCCGGCGTGGGCCCCCAACGAGCTCGTCACCAGCTCTGCCTTCAATTCGAAAGCTCCCCGCGCGACATACGCTTCGTTCTCAGACAGGCCCGCCAATACCTGGGTGTATTCCTCCCCAACCCGGCCCAGCTTCAGCTCTCTCATCTCATACTCATTTTCATCTTGATGAGAGGGAACGAAGACGACCGTCTTGCCATACATCTCGATCATCGCCGCGTTGAGCACGGTGAGGTATTCCGCGTTACTGGTGTAGTCTATCGTTCCCGTGACAAACATGCCCAGTTTGAGCGTATGGTCGGGATTCTCCACGTCGACCCTGATCTTGATCGTCCGGGTGTGCTCGTCCACGCGGGGCGATATATACTTGACCACCCCCATGTATTTCACCCCGGCATAGGCAGCCGTCTCCACTGCCACCTTTTGCCCTTTCCTTACCAGCGACAGGTCACACTCGTAGATGTCAAAGCTGGCTTTCAGCTTGTGAAGATCGGCCACCGTAAACAAAGAGGTGATCGCATCCACTTCTTCTCCCTCGGCAACGTTTACAGTGATGACCTCACAACCACCGGGAGACCTGATCTCTCTTATCTTTCCATCCACACTGCTCTTCATCACCGCCAAGAGCGACCCCTGGCACACGTCATCACCCATCGCCGCTTTCAACTTCGTGATAACGCCAGGCACTTCAGCGCTGACGTGAAAGGACTTCTCGAAATCCCGGGATATCTCCCCGCCCACAAGCAGCTTCCTGCTTATGCTTCGCCTTTCGGCGGATGCCAGTCTCAGCTCTATCATCTTCGCGGCCTTCGCGGAGAGCTTGACCACCTCCTCCCCTTCGTGCTCCTCGTCCTCGTGGCCCCCCGCCTCGTGCCCGTGCTCGTCCTGCTCGGCCTCAGCATCGTGATCATGCCCTGCGTGTTCCTCGCCTTCGTTCCCGCAACCGTTAAGCAGGATCAAGGGAAACACGAAGATGCAGGCCAACAACAGGCGATATGACATGCCGCCCTTCATAATTCACCTCCCACTGTTTTTTCAAGCGTTGCCGTCTTGGTCTGATAATCAGCCAAGGCCGTCAGATGATCCAGCTTGGTTTCCTTGTATTTCTTCAATGCCTCGAGATAGACAAGATAATCGATTTCTCCCTCGTTATATTCTGTGCCGAGATACTGGATCAATTCATTGGAGCTAGCGACTGCTTTCTCCAGCAAGGCAACCTGCTTGCCGGCAAGCACCACCTCTTGCAAGGCATGATTCACTTCAAGCTCGATCTCCCTTTTCAAAGCGCTTACCTCTTCGTCTATCGCCTTGGCCTCATTCTTTGCCTCGGCGATCTCGCCGCCATTCCTGTTCCAGAAAGGAAGGGGGAAACCTATACTGGCGCCATAGATTGCCTCCCCTTCTTCACGCCCGACCATCACGCCGATGGAGGGATTGCCGATTATCTCGCGCTTTGCTAAGCTTGCCTCCGCTTCCTTATTCTCACGCGCTAGATGCAAAGCTTTAAGGTCGGCGCGTTTCAGCAATGCATGCTGTAACAACGCCGCCGGATCATGATCCCTTCGCGCGTGGAACAATACGTCGGAGCAACTATAGGCGTATGACACGGAGCGCCCGAGCAGGATATTCAAAGATGCTCTGGAGAGATACGCCTCTTTCTTTGCGCCGAGCACGGCATTCTGGGCGTCATAGCTTTCGATCCTCGACCTCAGTAATTCAGTTTTCAATGCTTTACCCAGAGTATATTTCATCTGCACGTCATCCAGGAACCGCCTCGTCAACTTCAAGCTATGCGCGGCCAATTCAGCCGCATCCTTCGCGAGCAGCACTTGGTAATATGCTTGCTTGACCTTGAGACGGACATCCAACCGAGCAGCCTCCAGATCAAGCCTCTTGATGGCGATCTCGTTGCGAGCGATCACCCGGCGTTGTCCCCGCTTGCCGAAGATCTCCATTTCCTGGCTGAGGCCGACCTCGTAATTCATCTCCTCGCCCTCGGGGTTGTCGATCAGCGTTTCCGCGCCCAATTCAAGCTCGGGGTTAGAGTAAGCCATCGCCCCCTTGTACCTTGCCTCGGCCGAACGCACCTCGCTCCTCGCGGCCTGCATCTCGGCATTACTTTCGTCCGCTATCTTCAAGGCTTGCTGCAGCGAAAGGCGCGCCACCTCCTCGCCGGCAAAGCAGTTTGAGCCGAGGGCCACTGAGATGAGCAATGTTAATGCTCTTGTCCTTCTTAACATCTACGATCCCCTCCTTTATTCCTTGTTGGCAAGACTCCACCTGTAACCTATAGAAACCGCCGGCGCTTCGCTCTCCACCATCAAAGCCCCGATGGTAAGCCAGGCGGCAGGAATCCAGG
>CBDVCL010000369.1:0-3092 GCA_965372475.1 uncultured bacterium
TCTCCGGCAGGCAGACGGGAACGCGGTCGGGCTTGTCAAAGGTCACTGCTTTGATTACGCGTTCTTTAGAGGTCATTCAAGTGGTTCCCGGTTCTCAGTTCTCGGTTCTCAGTTGCATCCCGCCAACGCCGCGACTAGTATAGCTTATTCAATTCCGTCCCCTTGTAATAGAACTTCAATATCTCCTCGTAACTTCTCCCCAACGTCGCCTGCTTCGCCGCGCCTATCTGGCAAAGCCCGACGCCATGGCCCCAGCCGGCCCCCCTAAGCACTATTCTATCCGAACCGGCGAATCGGCGAACCGGCGAACCGGCGAGCGCCGCGCCTGCCCGCCATAGCCTCGGCGAAGGCGGGTCGCTCCGTCGCCCCGTCGCCGTTTCGACGACGAAACAGGAGCTATACAAATGTGTCTCGGAAAGAGCTGACCGGATCGCCAGTTCCTTGCTTACGCGAATCGTCTCCTTCTTCCCCACGATCTCCAGCTCGATGATGCGCCCCGAGACGCCGCGCTTGAGTGGCTTCAATTCCCTGATCGCGCCGACTTTCTGCCCCGTCTTCTTCTCCACCAGTCTGCCCAGTTCAGCGCGGTCATATTCCACGCGCCAGCGGTAGAAGTCCTTTGTCTCCCCGTCATAGCCCTGCACCATCGCCGCGTAGTCCCTTCCCTCGACTTGACAGAATGCCCCCGGCGGCTCTTCTATCCATCGCCGCACATCGTCTTCCTTACGTAAATTCATACGATAACGACGTTCGACCTTCGACGTTCGACCTTCGACGGAATATGTTTCCCACTCTCCCTCCCCCACATCCGGCCTGCCCACAAGATACGGCACCGCCACGTCCTCCCACGCGCTGGCGAAATCATCCGTGTGCCCGCCACAGCTCTTGGAGTAGCGCGCGTCCACCACTTCGCCGCCGTGTTCCAGTACCTTGCCGCGCGTGGAAAGCGAAGCATCCGCGTCCTTCCTCCCCTGGTAGCGCTGGCAATGGTCGTCGTTGCAGACGTCGAAACCATCGTGCTGCTTCGGCTTGTCCCTCACCTGGGCGAAGTACCAGGAACGCGCGATCACGGCGTGCGCCTTCTTCAGCTCCCCGTGCACCTCCTGCCCCATCTCCGAGAGCGCCACCGAGTCTATGTATTCCTCCAGCGGCAGGACGTTGACCAGGCGCAGGCCCTCCTTCCCCTGCGCCGCGAACTCAAGCTCGCCGCCGTACTCCAGGTCCAGCTCGCGCTGCCAGTGAAACTTGATGCCGATGGGGATCTTGAATGCCTTGACGAACGACTTGTCAGTGGCGGGAAGAAGACGGATGATCTTGCCGCTATGCTTGTCTCCGCCGACACGCAGGGCGAGCTGGCCGCCGGCGTTCGCCAACTCGCAAGCGGCGTTTCCGACTTCCAACTTCCGGCCTCCGACCTCCAGGATGTAGCTGCCTTCCAAGCGCAACTCCACCGCCGGCTTCGTAACGTGTTCGCCAAGGATTCCTATGCGAACGGTTGGTTCTTCCATTGTCTGGTATATTGATCAAATAATTAACAACGCGAATTAATGGAGGGGTAGTGGCCTATTCGGCCGTTCGATCACTGCAGCGGGTTGGTGAGAGCGGACTATAGTCGAAGCTTCGGCATTGTTGCCCCCTCTCCTTCGGAGCTCGGGACTCCCGCCGTTCAGTTCTTGATCCCTGTCAATGCGATGCCCTTGATGAAGGTCTTCTGGGTGAAGAAGAAGAGGATGATCACCGGCGCGATCACCAGCGCCGAGGCAGCCATCAACATGTGCCATTGTGTGCCGCCATGCTGGCTCTGGAAGAACTGCAAGCCGAGAGAAAGGGTGAAGGTCTCCTGCTTGGTCAGGTATATCAGGGGGCCGAGGAAATCGTTCCAATGATAGATGAAAGTGAAAAGCGCTACCACCGCCAGTACCGGCCTGCAAAGCGGCAGAATGACGCGCCAGAAGATCGTGAATTCGTTGCAGCCGTCAATGCGGGCGGCGTCGGACAGGTCGTTAGGTATGCCGAGAAAGAACTGCCGCAACAAGAAGATGTTGAAGGCACTGGCAAAAAAGGAGGGCACCCAGAGCGGCTTGAGCGTGCCGATCCAGCCCAGCTCGCGGAAGACAGCATAAAGGGGCACCATTATCACCGGGAACGGTATCATCATCGTGGCCAGAGTGATGATGAAAAGGGTGTCCCTGCCCTTCCACTGGATACGCGAGAAGCCGTAGGCCACGAGTGAGCAAGAGATCATCGTACCGGTGATAGCCAGGAGGCAGACGATGAGGGTGTTCATGGTGTAGCGAAGGAACGGTATGTAGTTGACGGCATCCCAGTAGTTCTGGAACTGTGGCGGCCAGTAGAGCCACACCGGCGGCATCTTCATCGTCTCCTCGATCGGCTTCAGGGAAGTGGAGAGCAACCAGGCGAAAGGGAAGAGGAAGAGCACGGCCATGCCGATGAGCACGATCTGGATGGCAACATGTCTTACGCGCCATTGCGCTGTCTTGGTAAGGCCAGAGAATTTCTGCCCGCTTGACCCGATCCCACCCATCATTCAACCTCCCTCGTAGTAGACGTGCTTGCGCGATACCTTCGTGGCCAACAATGTCAGGAGCAAGATGATCAGAAACAATATCCAGGCCATGGCGCTGGCGTAACCCATGCGGTAATAGCCGAAGGCGTTGTCGAAGAGGTACATCGTGTAGAAGAGCGTCGCCCGTGCCGGCCCGCCGCCGGTCATGATGTAAGGCACGGCGAATATCTGCAGCGTGCCGATGATGCCGATGATCAAGTTGAAGTAGATCACGGGCGAGATCATCGGCAGAGTCACGTGGCGCGTCTTCTGCCACCAGCTGGCACCGTCCAGGTCCGCCGCCTCGTAGAGCGCCTGGGGCACGTCTTGCAGGGCCGCGAGGTAGATAACGATCGCGTAGCCTACGCCCCAGAAGCTCAGGATTATCAGGGCCGGCATCGCCCAGTTCTTGTCCGTGAGCCAGTTGGGGCCGCTGATACCCAGGCCGGAGAGGGCGTAGTTGAGCACGCTGTATTCGCCGTTGAATATCCACAGCCAGAGGACAGCCAGCGCAACCAGGGGCACG
>CBDVCL010000370.1:0-3090 GCA_965372475.1 uncultured bacterium
CGATCCAGCTTTCGGTACAGCACCTTGGCGATAAATACGTGAAGGTCAAAGGGGCGAAGAAGGACGTGCTTACGATTTGCGTGGCGAACGTGCTCGAACAAACAGAGTCCATGCGCCAGATGGCGACGGCTTTTTCGGAGTTCGCCGCACTGCCGCGGCCGAAATTGAAATCGTTTCATCCCTTCGCCGCGTTGGAGGAACTGGCGGGGATGTTCTCCCACCTGGCGAAGGTACAGACGAATATCGGGCGGGGCGCCGCGGCAAAGGTGATCAAGGCGGACGGCGCACAGTTCAGGCGCGCTGTGCTCAACCTGATGCAGAACGGGCTCGGGGCGGGAGGAAAGCGCCCCAGGCTTGAACTGTGCCTGCGCCTGGGCAGGGGACGCGATGCGATGGTGGCGGTCGATAAGGAATTGGGCCGTCTCGAGGACGGACCGCTGCCCCCTGTGGCGCGGGTCGACTACCTGGTCGTGGGGGTCAGGGACCATGGCGCGGGCATAGCGAGGGAGGACCGCGAGAGGCTATTCCGGCGGTATTTCACGCGCTCGCGCGGCGGCAGCGGGCTGGGGCTGGTGATGATCGAAAGGATCATGCACGAGCACAAGGGCGCGATCGCCTGGAGAAGCAGCAAAGGGAAGGGAAGCGCGTTTTATCTCTTGTTTCCAACATAGTCGTCGCTAGTCGCTCGTCGCCTGTCGCTCGCAGGTATCCTGACGCACTAGCGACGAGAAACGAGCAACGAGCAACAGCCCGGTGGACGAAGGCAAGTCGAGCCAGGAACGAAGAGCATCTGCTTATGGCAAGGAAGAAAAGTAAGAAAAAGCTAATACTCGTTGCCGATGACGAGAAGGGCATCCGCGAGAGCGTCGGCATGATATTGCGCAGCGAGGGGTATGACGTGATGGAAGCGCGCGACGGCGCTGAGGCCCTGGCCCTGACCCGTAAATACCATCCCGACCTGCTGCTTCTGGACGTAAAGATGCCGCGCAAGAGCGGCATCACCGTTCTGAACCAACTTATGAAAAAGGACTCGCCTACGGCGGTTGTAGTCATCTCGGCGCTCGGTTCGGTATCAACAGCAGTGAAGACCGTGAAAGCGGGCGCCTACGATTTTCTGGAAAAACCGTTGCACAGGGACAAGCTGCTGATAACGGTAGAGAACGCTTTACAAAGCGTGGCGATCACGGCTGAGAACGTGCGCCTGCGCGAGGCGCTTGGCGGCGAACACGAGCTTGTGGGCAAGAGCGTCGCCATGGAGGAACTGCGCCGCACGATAAGCATGGCGGCGGGAAGCGAATCACGCGTGTTGATCTTCGGCGAGAGCGGCACGGGGAAAGAACTGGTCGCTCGCCTTCTTTTTGCCAATTCGCGCCGCCGGCAGTCCGTTTTCATAAAGGTCAATTGCGCGGCGATACCGGGGGAGTTGATAGAGAGCGAGCTCTTTGGCTACGAGAAGGGGGCGTTCACCGGCGCGGATAACCGTAAGCCGGGGCGTTTCGAGCTGGCGGACGGGGGCACTCTCTTTCTGGACGAGGTGGGCGACCTCCATCCTGATGCCCAGGCGAAGCTGCTGCGTGTCTTGCAAGAGGAGGAGATAGAATTGGTTGGCGGCGTCAAGCCGCTGAAGGTCAACGTCAGGGTCATCGCGGCGACGAACAAGAGACTGGAGGAAGAGATCGCCCGCGGCGGGTTCCGCGAGGACCTTTACTACCGCCTGCGCGTTCTTCCCATCGAGTGCCCGCCGTTAAGGGAGCACCCGCAGGACATCAACGAGATGCTGGACTATTTTTCCAAGGCGTATTGCCGGCGTAATCAGTTGCCGGATATGAGCTTCTCGCAGAGCGCCTTGAAGGTGCTGGCCGAATATCACTGGCCTGGCAACGTGCGTGAGCTGAGGAACCTGGTCGAGCGCTTGATCATCTTCAAGGCGGGTGGACAGATAAGTAAGAACGACCTGCCCGTCGAGTTCCTGGTCAAGAAGGAGAAGGCGCGGCGCGGCGTCAGCCTTTCCCTGGTCAAGGGCAAGGTGGAAGCTGATTACATAAAGCAGGTATTGACAGGCGCGGCATGGAACGTTTCACGCGCGGCCGTGATCCTGGGAATAGACAGGACGAATCTGCATAAGAAGATACGTAAGTACGGGTTGAAGAGGGAGAAGTGAGCTGTCGCTCGTCGCTCGTCGCTGGTCGCTCGTAGGGAAGATTCAGACCACTACCAGGGCTGGACGCGCTAGCATCATCAGCAGAAATTTGCCAGATCAGTTTACAAAAGGAGTAGAAGATGACCGAGAAAAGGGTATGCGTGAAATGCGGGCGTGAGGGCGGCGCGGAGAATAAGTTCTGCGAGCACTGCGGCGGCAAGCTCAAGGCACCGGAAGCCGCGCCGCGGCCCCTGGAGCAGGCGAGGGAGAAGAAAGTGGAAACGCGCCCCGCCAGCGCGGCGACCGGCGCCGAAGCGCCGACGGCAAAGAACAGGGCCTGGCTGATATTCGTCGTCGTGGTCTGGATCGCCGCGGTCTTCCTCCGCTTCTACGACCTGGGCAACAAGCCCCTGCACCACGACGAGAGCATTCACGCCATGGGCACCTATGATAATGTCTTCCACAAGCTCAAGTACAAGTATAACCCCGGTTATCACGGGCCCGTGCTCTATTATCTCATGGGGAGCTCGTTCTACCTCTTCGGTGATAGCGACGCCAGCACGCGTTTCCCTGCCGCCGTATTCGGCCTGATGATGATCGGGCTGGCGTTCCTCTTCAAGCGATGGCTGGGCACGGCAGGGAGCGTTGCCTTGGTGCTCTTCCTCGTGATGTCGCCGACCCTACTTTACATGTCACGTTTCGCGCGCATGGACATACTCATTACCTTCTTCACCCTGGGCATGATCTATACCGGTATGCGTTACGGCCAGACCGGCAAGGACAAGCACCTCGTCTACTGTACCCTCTGTTTTGTGCTCTGCTTCGCCACCAAGGAGATCACCTATATAAACGCCGCGGTGCTGGGTAGTTTTCTCCTGCTGAAATTCCTCTGGGACCTGGGCTCGTCCGAGAAACCCAGCGCCTTATTTGCCGCCCACTGGCAGCCGCTG
>CBDVCL010000371.1:0-3077 GCA_965372475.1 uncultured bacterium
CCCCAGAGCCCCCACGACGACGCCGCCGCGGCGCTGGTCAAGGACTACGGCGTGAAAGGGGTATGTATCTTTGAGCACGGGGATATTACCGCCGGGGATTTGAAGGCGTTGTCCAAGTTATAAGCTGTCTCGAGTCTCGTGTCACGGGTCTCGCGTCGTTGAAGGTGTGACACGGGACACGGGACGCGCGACACGCGACCGGCCGAAGGCAGAAAATGCGTAGCATAATAATCGGCGCCGGAGAAGTAGGCAGGAACCTTTCCATGCGCCTCTCACATCAGAAGCACGATATCGTCCTCATCGATCAGGACGAAGCCCGCCTGGACATGGTGCGGGAGAAGCTGGACGTCCAGACCGTGCTCGGCAACGGCGCGGCCCATCACGTGCTCAAGCAGGCGGGGCCGAAGCAGGCCGACCTTCTCCTCGCCGTGACCGAGAAGGACGAGGTCAACATCCTGGCCTGTATCTGCGCCAAGGAATGCGGCATCAAGCACCGCGTCGCCCGCGTGCGCGACCCCGACTACTGCCATGCCGAGGCAGTCGAACATTACCGCCGTCTCGGCGTCGACCAGATAATCAACCCCGGCGAGGTGGCGGCGGCGGAGATACTGCAGCTGCTGGAACATACCATGGCCTCAGACATCGCCAGCTTTGCCGGGGGGAGGGTAGAGTTGTTAGGGATCAAGGTCATGGCCAAGGACCGCTTGATTAACACGATGCTCTCCGATTTCAGGAACCTGGGCTTGAAAGACCATCTGCTCATCGCCGCGGTGGCACGCGAGGGCAAGGTTATCATCCCGCGCGGCGACACCGTGATCAGGGAAGATGATATCATCTACATCCTGGGTGAGAGCGAGACCGCGGCGGGTCTGAACATCCTCCTCAACCGCCCCGATCGGCCGCTTCGCAGCGTGATCATCGCCGGTGCGGGGCGCATCAGCTACCACCTTGCTCGCCTGCTCTTGGCTAAGGAAGTGGGGGTAAAGGTGATAGAAACTGATGCCGCGAAGTGCGAGTGGTTCTCTTCGGCTGTGCCCGGCGCCCTGGTGCTGAAGGGAGACGCGGGGGACGCTGACCTGTTGCTGGAGGAGGGGATGGAGGACACGGATGGCTTCGTGTCCGCTACCGGGGAAGACGAGGCGAATGTCCTCTACGCCCTCCTGGCGAAGAAGATGGGCGTAGCCAAGGCCGTGAGCGTGACCAACAAGAGCAACTACCTTCCCATCATCTCCACGCTCGGTCCCGACGCCGCAGTGAGCCCGATAGTGGCCGTGGCCAACGCCATCCTCAAGGTGATCCACCACGGCCGCATAGTATCGGTCAATACCATCCTTGAGGGAGAGGCGGAGATACTCGAGATGCGCGTTCCCTCAAGCTCGAAGATAGTCGGTCGCAAGCTCAAGACCGTTTCTTTTCCCAAGGGGGCCCTGGTGGCCGCCGTGGCGCGCGGCAAGAGGGTGATCATCCCCAGCGGCGACACCGTCCTGAAGGCAGGCGACGTGGCCGTGGTCTTCACCCTGCCGGGGGCGGTTAAGAAAGTCGAACGGTTACTGGAATAGCAGCGTCTATCGTTGATAGTCTATCGTCGATCGTGGTTTGCGTGTTAAGCAACGATAGACGATAACCGATAGACGATAGACGAGACGAAATGCGCATAAAGGTCGTATTAAACGTCCTCGGTATCCTCTGGGTCTACTGCGCTCCTGCCGGAGCGCAGGGGAGGGCGCAGAGGCCCTCCCTTACTGCATTCACTGCTGAGCAGGAGGTATAGCCGTGCGTGTTCGCGTTGTGCTCAACGTGCTGGGTGTTCTCTGGCTATTCTACGGTCTCTTCATGATGACCGCCTGCCTCTTCTCCCTCTATTATCACGAGGCGGATCTGCAGGCCATATTCTATTCCGCGCTGGGGACGGTCGCCCTGGGCGGGGTGACTTACCTGCTCACGCGTGGCGAGGCACAATTGCGCCTGCGTGAGGCCTTTGCCATCGTCTCGGGTGGCTGGCTTTCCTGTGCCCTGCTCGGTGCGGTTCCCTTTCTTGCCGCGGGCGCCTACGGGGGTATCACCGACGCATTCTTCGAGACGATGTCTGGACTGACCACCACGGGCGCCTCGGTGACCATGGACATAGAGGCGCTGCCGCACGGTATCCTCTTCTGGCGCAGTATGACCCACTGGCTGGGCGGCATGGGCATCATCGTGCTCTCGCTCGCCGTGCTGCCCGCCTTCGGCGTGGGCGGCATTCAGATGATGGGCGCGGAGGCGCCGGGACTGGAGTTCGACCGCATATCAGCGCGGCTCACCAACACCGCCAAGATTCTCTGGGGCATATACTGCCTGCTCACCCTCCTGCAAACGGCGCTGCTCTACTTCGGAGGACAGTCCCTGCACGAGGCCCTCTGCCACGCCTTCGGCACCATGGCTACGGGCGGTTTTTCGGTGAAGAACGCCAGCATCGGCCACTACGGAAGTGCCTACTATGAATGGGTGATCATCTTCTTCATGGTATGTGCCGGCACCAACTTCTCCCTGCATTACTTCCTCCTGCGCGGCAAGCTGGGGCACTACTGGCGCAGCGGCGAGTTCAAGTTCTTCGTCGGCGTGATCTTCGTTTGCTGGGTGCTGATGGCGCTGGCGCTTCATTTGCAGGGAGGCAACGGTTCTCTGCACGACCTGGTACGCACGGCCGGTTTCCAGACCGTATCCATCACCACGACCACCGGCTATGTCACGGCTGATTTTAAGGGTTGGCCATTTCTTTGCCAGGCCCTGCTGGTGACGCTGATGTTCTTCGGGGGTTGCGCCGGCTCAACCGGCGGTGGCATGAAGCAGATCAGGATCGCCCTGCTCTTGAAGATGGGGTATAACCGCTTCGTCAAGCTGGTGCACCCCCGAGCCGTATTGCCCGTCCACTTTGGCGCGCAGATCTATAATCTCGAAAAGCAGAAGCAGGTGCTTGAGTTCTTCGTCGTTTTCATAGTGCTCGTGGCCCTGGGAAGCCTGGTGTTGAGCGGCATGGGCCTGGATATCTTGACCGCTTTTACGGGCACGGTCTCGGCGATATGCAATATCGGCCCGGC
>CBDVCL010000372.1:0-3065 GCA_965372475.1 uncultured bacterium
TTTATGTTTGGACGATTCGGGAAACCCACATATCGCATGGCAGGACTGGGTTGGTGGGAACTTGGAGATATTCTACCTTGAGTGGGATGGAAGCTCGTGGGTGGATGCCGATGGAGCAGCACCGACGCTGATTAATATCTCTATTACTTCGGATAATTCAGTAGCGCCATCTCTGTGTCTAGACAGTCTGGACAATCCTCATATCGCCTGGAAGGAGGATTTCGGAATGATGGGGCCCACAGAGATATACTATTTGAGATGGGACGGCAGCTCATGGGTGGACGCTGATGGCGTCGGCCAGTCGGACATCAACGTCTCCAATACGGGAGCAACCGGCTCGACCACGCCGTCACTTCACCTGGGCACTTCAGACTATCCGCATATCGCATGGCTAGAGTGGACCGCACCAGGACAAGCAGTCTACTATTTAGAATGGAACGGCAGCGCCTGGACAGATGCGGACGGAACTGGCCAAACAGGCATTAACATCTATGGGTCTGCTACTTCTTCCTTTATCACTCCAAAGCTCATGCTTGACTCGCTGCAAAGACCGAACATAGCATGGAAGAGCGTGGTATCTGTGCCTTGGTCATATGAGATCGGTTTCCGCAAATGGAATGGAAGCACCTGGGTCGACGCGGACGGCATAGGACAGAGCGACACGATCTTATACAGTGATAGTGGAGTGACGAATGCGGTTTTTTCATTTTCTCTGGATAATCTGGATATACCACATCTTTCCTGGGCGCAGGGGGCGGAGTATATCTGCTATCTGAAATGGAACGGTGACGAATGGGTTGATGCGGACGAGAATGGGCAGGACGATATCCGCGTGTATGATAGCCCGACCGGGGCACGCTACGCGTCATTGTGCTTGGATGGTTCTGCGAATCCCTGTGTTGCATGGCGGGAGACAATTGGCGCTGAAGCCGACATCTACTGTCTCCGTTGGATATCACCGGAACCGGCGCCCACCCCCGTGCCGCCGGAGCACGAGGAGCTCTTCATCTCCAAGAACATCTTCAACCCCGCAGTGGGCGAAACGGTGGAGATACGCTGGGCAGTGCTGGGGACAGATGAGGTGTTCCTCGGTGTCTACAACACCGCAGGGGAGCTGGTGCGGAAGCTGGAGGGCCAGGGAGTAAGCTTTGTTGGCCTAACAAGGACGACAGAATGGGACGGCCGCAACGACGCGGGCGATCTCGTGGCGAGCGGGGTTTACATCATCCACCTGAAGGGCAGCAGGGCGTTCTCGGGGAAAATAGTAGTGATAAAATGACAACGGCCCGAAGGCCGTTGTTAGTTCTCATTCAGGGGTAGGGGCGGGCCTGAGTGCCCGCCCAATATCGTCGGGCGGACACGCCGGTCCGCCCCTACTTGCGAAGGATGAAAAACGCCGGCCCATGCCCGGCGTTTTTCGCGGCGGGTGGCTATTTCCCCAATCTCTTTCCCGCCGCTTTTTGTATTTTCGTCCTCAATGCCGGGTTCTGGTCGAGGAAGCGGTTGAAGTCGCGCTTCTCCAGCTTGAGCAAGTTGCTCGGCACCACGGTGATGATGTTGGCGGTGCGGCGTCCTGATGTGAGGAGCGCTATCTCGCCGAAGAAGTTTCCCGCTCCCAACTGTGCCACTTCTTTCTCGTCAGCCCCCTTGCCTACAGTGACCTTGACGGCGCCCGAGCCGATCAGGAACATCGACGTCCCCACCTCGCCCTGGCGGATGACGTACTCGCCGTCGAGGTAGGACTGCGTGGTGAGGAACTTGGCCAGCTTACTCACCTGGGCGGAACCGAAGCCCTTGAAAAGAGGTATCTTCGCCAGCAGTTTCGCCGGGTCGACAGCAAGGTCCTTCGCTGAGGCCTGCCGCAGAGACGACAGCCTGTCCTCTTCGTCCTTGAGCATCTCCTTGAGTACGGCGTCAGGCAATAGGCCCTGCGAGCTGAGCTCGCCGAAGGCGGCCAGCTCGCTCTTTATCTCGGCCCGCTCCAGCAGGTAGTCCTGCACGCGCGCGGTGTATTCCGGGAACTGGTCTTCCAACAGCTTCAGGCGCGCCAGCGCCCGCTTCCTGCGCGCCGCGTAGAAACGGTCGGCTTCCTTGAAGACCGCGGCGGAAGCGAGCCCGGCCTTCTTCATCTCTTTTACCTCGGCGGCTACCTTGTCCATCGCCATCAGCTCACCCAGCTCACGCTCATACATCTTGGCCAGCTTGCGCGAGCGGTAGCGGCGGATGAAGGGGCCCGAGAAGGGCAGCTTGTTGGCGAGGTTGTAGAAACGCCTCTCCAGCATGCGCAGGGCGAGGTCTTCGCCCGCCTCCTGGCGGGGGGAACTGCCGGAGCGGATGCGGTCGGCAATGCCGTCCGCGTAAGCTTGCAGGTCACCCATGGTCAGCTCGTCCAATTCACCCCCGGCGAAGAGCGCCTGGTAGGCCTTCTTCTCGATAGAGAGGCAATGCGCGAGGACTATCTTTACCTCCTCCTCGGTGTCAAGGCGGCTGCTCTTTCTGAACTTGGCCAGGTCCTTTTGCGCGCTGGTCACCGCTTTTTTCTCGTCCTTGATCGCCTTATTCAGCGCGGACCTGGCGAAGTAGCCAACTGACTTGAGCGCGGTGAGCTCCTGCGTGGCCATCGCCCGCGCCGCGAGGATGCCCGTCTGCCGTTCGTAGGCCTCGACACGCGAAAGCTTCTGCAACCCCAGCACCCTGAGCAGGCCCTCGATCGTGAAGCCCGCGGCGAAGAGGGTGAAGAACACGATGACGCCGGTGTAGAGTATCAGCTCGTCGCGGTACTGGAAGCTGGCGGGAATGGCCAGGGCCATGGCGATGGCCAGGGCTCCCCGCATGCCGCCCCAGAACATTATCGTCTGGTAGGGCAGCGAGATTTTCTCCACCGAGGGCAGTTTGTTGACGATGGGCACGCTGGCGTAGACGGCCAGGGCGCGCGCGAAGGTCACCACGAGGATGATGATCAGCATCTCCTTCCAGTTCGCGAGGAAGATGGATAAGTTCAAGGAAAGGCCGACCAGCAGGAAGATGAGTGAATTGGCGATAAAGGCCATCATCTCCCAGAAGCC
>CBDVCL010000373.1:0-3049 GCA_965372475.1 uncultured bacterium
ATGGTGATGACGCCGTCCCTGCAGCAGTCGCTGAAGATACTGCAGTTGTCCAGGGTTGAGCTGGAGGAGTACGTCAAGACGGAGCTGGAGAACAACCCCGTTCTTGAAGAGACCCCCAAGGGCGAGGAGGCCGGCGACGGCAGTGTGGAGGAGAAGGCAGCCGAGGATGGGGAGCAGAACGCGTCCTCAGAAGAGGCGCCGGCCGAGGTCGATCTCAATGTTGAGAACTGGGAGGAATATTACGGCGGCAGCATCTCGGACAGCGGCGAGGCGCCCGCTGACCGCTCCCGCCGCCAGCGTTACCTGGAGAGCACGGTCAGCAGGTCGCCGAGCCTGCGCGAGCATCTCGAGGGGCAATTGGCGCTGGTCGAGCTTTCTGATGACCTGCGTGCCGTGACGCGTGAGATCGTGGGAGACATAGACGAGGACGGGTATTTCCGCGGCGTGTCCCTGGAAGAGGTGGCCGCGGCCTCCGGCGTGGACTTGGCCGTTGCGGAAAAAGGCCTGAAGATCATACAGTCCCTGGAGCCCGGCGGCGTTGGTTCCAGGGACCTCCAGGAATGCCTGCTCATCCAACTCCAGGGCCCTGACCATCATGGCAATCGCTGGGCCAAGGAGATAATCAAGCGTTGCTTCGATCACCTGCAGACAAGGAACATCAGGAGTATCAGCAAGAAGTTGAAAATAAGCCCACGCGTCGTGCAGCGGGCTATCGAGGTGATCTCCTCCCTGGAGCCCAAGCCGGGCCGCCGCTTTTCCTCCTCCGCCACGAAATATATAATCCCCGACCTCTATATTAGGAAGGAAGAGGACGACTACGTGATATCGCTTAATAATGACAGCTTGCCGCCCTTGCGGTTGAACCGTTACTACCTGCGGATGTTGAAGAACAAGGGAAAGGTGACGCGGGGGACGAAGAGCTTTCTGGAGGAGCGGCTGCATTCCGCGCATCGCCTGGTGCGAAGCATCGCCCAACGGCAGAGGACGTTGTACCGGGTGACCGAAGCCATCTTCAAGATCCAGCGTGATTTTCTGGAAAGGGGCCCCGGTTCTCTGCAGCCGCTCAAGCTTTCCCAGGTGGCGGAGATGACCGGCGTGCACGAGTCCACGGTAAGCCGGGCAACGTCCGACAAGTACGTCCAGACGCCGCGCGGCATGTATGAGTTGAAGTTCTTTTTTTCGCCCGGGCTGGCGGCCGCGGCGGGGAAAGACGTATCCGCACGCAGCATGAAGGAGAGCATAAGGGAACTCATCGCGGGGGAAGACAAAAGGAGGCCCTATAGTGACCAGAAACTGACGGAGCTTTTTCGCCGGGCCGGCGTGGATATCGCGCGTCGCACGGTGGCAAAGTACCGGGAAGACCTGAAACTATTGCCGGCCAGCAAGCGGAAGACATACTGAGGATATCCCACAGACTACGCACAAGGGGACTGTGCACGGCGTGAGCGTCGGACCGTTTTCGTGACCATATCAGGGGCAGAGGAAAGACATCTATGCAGATCACAGATTTCCTGAAGAAGGAAGCGATCAAAGTCGATATGAAGGCCAAGAACAAGGACGAGGCGCTGAAAGAGTTGGTGGATCTGCTGGTGGGTAGCGGCGAGGTGTCAAATAAGCGTAAGATGCTCGCCGTGCTCAGGGAAAGAGAGGAGCTCGGCAGTACGGGCATCGGTCAGGGCTTGGCCATCCCTCACGGGAAGTGCGAGTTCGTGAAGACGCTCTGTTCGGCGGTCGGCGTATCAAAGAGCGGCGTGAGTTTCGACGCTCTGGACGGGGAGAGGGTCCACGTCTTCTGTCTGTTGGTCGCTCCCGACCAGGAAGCCGGCGTGCACCTCAAGGCCCTTGCCAGGGTGGCTAGCCTGCTCAAGGACCGGTACTTCCGCCGGCAGCTCCAGAACAGCCGCACCGCTGACGAGGTGTTTACGGCGATCAAGCGGGAAGAGAAGACGAAGCATTAGTTTGTCGCGCATATCTGGGAAACGGGAAAGCGGGAAGCGGGAAGCGGGATATGCTTCTGTGAAGGTATACTTGACGTGGTTTGTTCCTCGCTTCCCACATCCTCGCTTCCCGCATCCACACATTGGGGCCTGATAGAGGACAATGAAGCGCGTATCGATGGAAAAGCTTCGCGGCGACCTGCAGGCGAAGTTGAAGCTGAGGCTGTTAGCCGGCGAAGCGGGGCTGGGCAAGAAGAAGGTCAGCGTTGCCGAGATCAACCGCCCCGGCATGGCTCTCACCGGGTTCTTTGACTATTTTCCGGAGAACCGGGTGCAGGTAATTGGTCTTACCGAGTTTACCTACCTGAAGGGAATAAGCAAGGCGAAACGCGAGGAGGTGTTGAGGCGGCTGATGGGATTGTCCATCCCGGCGATAATCACCACCAGGAAGCAGCGCCCCTATCCCTGCATGATGGAGCTGGCCGACGAGCACGGTGTGCCTCTCTTCAACACCTCGATGCATACTACCAGCGTTATCAGCGAAGTGCATGCTTACCTCGAGGACGCCTTGGCCCCTGAGGCCAGCATCTACGGCACGCTTCTCGACGTATACGGCGTTGGCGTGTTGATACTGGGGGATAGCGGGGTAGGCAAGAGCGAATGCGCGCTCGACTTGGTGAACGAGGGGCACCGCCTCGTGGCTGACGACGTGATCGTGGTGCGCAAGGTGAAAGGCGACCTGCTGATGGGGTATCCTTCGCCGATCATCGGGCATCATATGGAGATCAGGGGCCTGGGCGTGGTAGATATCGAGAAGGTCTATGGCTACAAAGCGGTGCGGGCGGGGAAACACATCGAGCTGGTGGTCTGCCTGGAGCCTTGGGAGAAGGGCAAGGAATACGATCGCCTGGGGCTGGAGAGGGATTTTCACAAGGTCCTCGGCGTGTCCCTGCCCCGCGTGGTCTTGCCCCTTCGTTCCGGCAGGAACCTTACCGTGATCATCGAGGTGGCGGCGACGAACTTCCGCCTCTCCCAGATGGGCATCAACAGCGCGGCGGAATTCAACCGGCAGATCCTGCGGCATATGAAGAAAGACAAGTAGATGCGTGAAG
>CBDVCL010000374.1:0-3040 GCA_965372475.1 uncultured bacterium
CCCTTGCTCGCCAGGTCCTTCAAAGCAAATGCCAACGAGGCAACTATGCCGTTCAAAGCCCGCGCCATGCTGCTTATCGGCGCCTGCAGGGTGCTGGCCAGCACACCCAGCATCACCTCGCGCGAAGGCAGTTGCGCCAGTTCGAGGAGTCTCTTCCCTTCAACCAGTTTACCCGCGAGCAGGCCAACCTTGATAAAGGTCTTGCCTAGGCTCTGCTTCGCTTTTCCCACATCGGCATGCTCCTTGAGAAAATTCGACATCTCTTTTAACACCGTGGTGGCATCTTCCTCGGCGATGGTCACGGCATTTGGCCCGGCCAGGTGCTCGTCCAGGCCGCTCACACCTAATTCAGCGATGGCCCGCCTGAGAATATTGTTCTTCACCACCCGGTATTTAGCCCGGCAGTGCCGCAGCCGCTGGCGCAGGGAATGGAGAGCCTTCACATCGAAAGAACTGTAATCGGTAAGGACTACAAGCTCCGCCGCCTTCAACTCCCCTGCCAACAGTTTTACCTTTTCCGCTTTCTCTTCCTTTGACACTTTTCTCACCTCTCTTTCTTAGCCACTCTATCCCCGCAAAGCGCGCCCCCCGCGTAACAAAAAAGACCGATCCAAGACGAACCGGCTTATCATGAATCTGAGCTGGCTGGTCGCTTGACCAATTAAACCAGGGTGCCGGCCGTCTTTGACCCGAATCTTCCGCTACATTGTCATCAAATGCCGAATATGCTTCCCTCCAGTTTCAAACCCGGACCCATGGTAGTACTGAGGTACCCTCCCTTGACGAACTGCCCCTTGGCCGCGGTGGGCCTCGCCCTCTTTACGGCATCTATGAAAGCGACCGCGTTCCCCACCAGCTTCTCCTGGTCGAAGGAGACCTTGCCCAGGAGAGCGTGCACTATGCCGCCGGCATCATTGCGGAAATCTACCTTACCGGCCTTGGCCTGGTTCACGGCCTGGGCCACCTCGAAGGTCACCGTTCCCTGCTTCGGGTTTGGCATCAACCCCTTGGGGCCCAGCACCTTGCCTAGCTTACTCACTTCCTTTACGTAATCCGGGGTGGTGATGATAGTATCGAACTCAAACCAGCCGCCCTTTATCTTCTCCAGGTAGTCATCATTGCCGACATGATCAGCCCCGGCCTCCTGGGCTTCCTTCTCCTTCTCGCCCTTGGTCAGGACCAGCACGGTCTTGGCCACGCCAATTCCATGCGGCAGTACCACGCTGCCGCGAACCGATTGGTCGCTCTTCTTGGCCGTGATACCCAGGCGGATGCTGATCTCCATCGTTTCATCGAAACGAGCGTTGGCTTTCTCCTTCAAGAGAGAAACCGCCTCCGCCAGGGGATAGCTCTTATCCCGTTCTAACCCCTTGATGTTCTTCTCGTATCTCTTGCTCCGTGTCACTTCCCTTTGCCTTTCTCCCCCGCCTTGGCCTCTGTCTTCTCTCCCTCAGCGGCGGCCTTGCCGTCCTTGCCCTCTTCCTTCTTCTCCTTCGCCTCGCCTTCCGCCGTCTCTCCTTCTACCAACTCGGGCTCGTCCGGCTTCACGAATATTTCGCCGTCCTCACCGACGAGGATGCCCATGCTTCGGGCGGTACCCTCTATCATGCGGACCGCCGCCTCGGTATCGTTGGCGCCCAGGTCCTGCATCTTCATCTCGGCTATCTGCCGCACCTGTTCCTCTGAAACGCGGCCAAGCTTCTCCGTGTTCGGCCGCCCAGAGGCCTTGGCCAGCCCCGCCGCCTTCTTCAAGAGCGTCGCCGCGGGCGGGGTCTTGGTAACAAAAGTGAAACTGCGGTCAGCGTAAACGCTGATCACCACAGGGATCACCATCCCCTCCTGGTTCTTGGTGCGTTCGTTGAAATCATTGATGAACTCAACGACATTCAACCCCGCCTGGCCAAGTATCGGACCTACCGGCGGCCCTTTCGAGGCCTTTCCCGCCTGCACCTGCAACTTGATCATCGACGTGGGTTTCTTAGCCATTCTGCTTCCTGTTTTCGATATTGCCAGACCTTCGGTCTAGGGGCGGACACCCGCCGCCGTTAGCGATTGTCCCAACATTACTTTGAACAAGACAATCGCCAACTATGGCGGGTAAACTCTGGTCCGCCCCTACGGGTTTTTGGTGGATTTCACGATTCATCCTGATTCGTGAAATCTATTAATTCTCCTTTTCCACCTGGCTAAAATCCAACTCGACGGGCGTAAACCTGCCGAATATCGATACCACCGCCTTCAGCCTGCCCCGCTCCTCGTCGACTTCTTCGACCTGCGCGTCAAAATCAGAGAAGGGGCCGTCCAGTATCTTGATGTTATCACCGGCAGCATAGAGGACGCGAGGACGCGGTTTGCCCTTCCGTCCCTCGAACTGCCCCAGCACGTCCGCCACCTGTTCCTCGCTCAATGGGATCGGTTGACTCCCCCTGCCTTCGCTGATGAAGCCGGTCACTTTCGGCGTGTTCCGCACCACGTACCAGGAGTCCTCATCGAGGATCATGTATATGAGCAGGTATCCGGGGAAGAACTTGCGTTTGCGTATCGCCCTTCTGCCGCGACGCCCGTCCATCACTTCCTCTTCGGGGATCAATATGCGAAAGATCTTCTCTTCCATGTGCATACTCACGGACCGCTGTTCGATGTTCTTCTTCACCTTCTCCTCGTAGCCGGAATAGGTGCTGACCACGAACCACTCCGCCCTGGCTGCGAGCTCAGCAGGGATATCGACTATCGGCTTCTTGCCCTCCCCTTCTCCGTCCCCCTGCTCCTCGGCCTCCTTAGCTGGCTCTTCCTGCTGCTGCTCGGCCGCCTCTGCTACCTCTTCCTGCTGCTCCTCGGCCTCCTTAGCTGGCTCTTCCTGCTGCTGCTCAGCCTTCTCAGCTGCCTTTTCCTGCTGCTCCTCGGCCTCCTCAGCTGGCTCTTCCTGCTGTTCGGCCTGTTCCTCTTTCTTTTCCAGCTCTTCTTCTATCATGTTTCTACTTTTTGAGGAGAATGTCCATCAAGCGGCCGATTATCTCGTCGAAGATAGCGAACATCGCTA
>CBDVCL010000375.1:0-3031 GCA_965372475.1 uncultured bacterium
CGTCTTAACGATGCGCTCACGCTGGCAGCGGATTACCAGCTATTCAGTTGGGGCAAGAGCGTGATGCGCAACCCGGACGGGAGTGAGGTGCTAAACGAGGCCGGTGAGCCGGATACAGGACTAAAGGACTCTGGCCAAGTCCACGCCGGTGCGGAATACCTGCTCTCCCTGGTCGAGGGGTACCCGATACCTCTGCGCCTGGGTTTCTACAGCTACCCCTTGCCCGCTTTGCCCTATATGCAAGAGTTAGCGCGCGAGGGGTTGGAGAACGATGGCATCGTCTATGACCCTCCTCAACTAACTCGGTATTTCTACACGGCGGGTGTCGGTGTGGTCACGGCTGACTCGGTGCTGGACCTGGCCGTGGAATTCAGCCCCCTGCAAGAGGGGGATACCATGGGCGAAATGTACTTGAAGAACGACAATGTGATAACCAAGACCTATCTTTCCGCTATCTTCAAGTTCTAGCTTGGGGCAGTGCGCGGTCTAACTACAGAAGGAGAGAAAAGTGAAGAAGACGACCATTCTGGTTGCCGTTTTGGCGTTCGCCTGTCCTCTACTGGCGCAGACGCCTGACTTGAACCTCGGCGGCGCGGGAGCGCGCGCTATTGGCATGGGCGGCGCTTTCGTTTCTATTGCCGACGATGCCACCGCCGTCTACTGGAACCCCGCAGGGCTGGCCCAGCTAAAAAAGCCCGAGGTAACGCTGGTTGGTTACCATGGCCGCTGGGTGGACGCCCACAAGTGGGATTACTATCCGAAGGAAGTTAGCCTTCGCGGTGGTTTCGATATTGGCAGTTACAAGCTGAATTTCGCCAGCTTCGCCCTGCCGCTCAATCCGGGCGGACGCAACCTGGTGCTGGGGACCTCAGTGCACATGATAATGGATGGCACCGCGGGGAGCGATTTCACGAACGTACGCGACAACGACACGGAGCTCCAGGTGGAGGAAGCCAGGGGCGGGCTTTACCAGTATTCGGGGTTCGCCGCCTACGAGGTCAATAAGTACCTGCTGGTCGGCGCGGGGGCGGGAGTGATGAAGGGCTCTCTGCACGAGCAAGAGGTAGTCTACATGACGAGAACCAGCTTTGCGCCGGAGGAATATATCGAAGAGCGCACTGAGGCGGAAATGATCTGGGAGAGCGGTGTGATCTTCTCGGGCGGCCTACTGGTAAGGCCTTTGCGTGCTCTGAAGGTGGGGGTTATGTATAGGACCAAGGCACCAACCACTGTGACTCCCGGCAAACTGATGAGTTACGTGGACGACACTAACGACCAGTCGAACAGCTACCCCTGGCAAGAAGTGGTCGACGAGGAGGAGTCAAGCACGGAACTGGATTTTCCCGCTGTCTATGCGGGAGGGATCTCTTACCGCGTGAATGACCAGCTGACCCTGGCGTGCGATTACCAACTGCACAAGTGGAGTGAGGCCAAGCTGAAGGATGAGGACGGCAATCAGTTGATGGATGGCGGCAGGCCGTTGCTGATAGCTTTTGATTCCAAGCAGGTGCGCCTCGGCATGGAATACCTCTTCGAGACGGGGGGCAGGCCCATTCCCGTGCGCTTGGGCTACTATCGTTATAACACGCCCGTTCCGGATTGGTTTCAGGAGCAACTGCGCGGTTTCTACGGGGAGGATGAAGACGCGGACGGCGTGGACCAAGATGGCGTGACCTATCCTGTTCGAAGCACACCCAGGAATTTCTTCACGGCGGGAATCGGTATCGTTACCCCCATCGCGTTGATTGACACCGCGCTGGAATACAGCAAGATGCATGAGGAGGTATTCAGGCAGGGGCTTAATGCGTCCCTGGAACGGAAGGTGCTGAAGGTCTATCTCTCTGTCATTGCTAAGTTCGACATTCCCGGATTGGGAGAGGAATGAACGAGTTGGTCGCGCGTCACGGGTCACGGGTCACGCGTCGCTTGATGTTTCGCTGACTCGACTCGCGACACGCGACACGCGACTCGTGACAGACAACGCGTAGTCCTTCACATCAGCCATTGGAAACACGGGTCCTGGGTCCACCTTGCGGCCCCGCGGACGCGCGATATCTTCGTGTCCCGCGATGTCTTTGATGCCGTAACGGCGGCAGATATCGCGGCACAGTTTCTTTACCACCTCTATCTGCCGCGGCGGGAACTTGGGCCATCCAACCGTCCGCTTCATCAAGAGGTGCCGCGCCCGCATCACGCTTGAGTTCGATATCACCACCTTGTTCCAGCTCTTGTATATGCCGCGGTACTTGCCGAGGTGGCCATAGTTGACTATCTCGATACCGATAGAGAAGTTATTACAGTTCTTGCGCCCTTTCCATTCGCTCTTCCCGGCGTGAAAAGCGCTGCGATTGCAGTCCACCATTTGCGTTATTTTACCGTTCTCGGCGACAACGAAATGCGCCGATACTCCCGGCGCCTTGAAGATATCCAGCGTGTGTTTCAGGCTTACCGCGGTGTAGTGAAGCACGAGCAGGCGCGGTCTTATCCTCTTGCCGGCGTTGGGGGATGCTACCCATCGGGCGTTGCTGTATTTACCGCGGGTAAATCTTGCCATGGTTCTTATAAGGTGAAGAGTGAATGGTGATTGGTGAATGGTACGATAGCTTACCCCATTCACTATTCACTATTCACCATTCACCAAAATATGATACCATAGCTCTAAAAGGAGTACCCCTATGAAACTAAACATACTGGCCACAGGAATAGCGCTGGGAGCCGTAGTGGCGCTCTACCTTGCCGGCGTGGCCCTGCTCGGCTGGCAGTATCCCGGCTACGGCAGCGGCGTTATCGCCGCGGCGAGCTCGGTCTATCTTGGCCTCTATAAGCCGACCCCCGGCGGCGCGATCATCGGCGCGCTCTTCGGCTTCGTGGATGCCTTCATCTGTGGGGCAATATTGGCTTGGGTCTATAATCTGGTGAACGGTAAGAAATAGGGTTATTCGTGAATCGTGAAGCGTGAATCGTGCGTTGGTTGCGCAACGAGTGACGCTTCACGAATAACGCTTCACAGGAGAAGAAATGGCTGAAAGAC
>CBDVCL010000376.1:0-3020 GCA_965372475.1 uncultured bacterium
TCCCCGTATTCCGGCTGGCCCTCGAAAGACAGGGGATAGAAATCAAAGTATTCCTTCCAGGCCAAGTCGGCCTTGATCAGGTAGTCCTTAGCCTTGGTTATCTCGTAGAGCTTCTGGTCGGCAAGCGCCAGGTAGTAGTAGCTGTCGTGGACGGCGTTATCAAAGTCCTCGTCGGGGAAGAAGCGCTTGTTTTCCGCGGCCACCTCCAGATTCTTCACGGCGTTCTTCAGCAGTTCCTCGGGATCGTTGCTTACCGCCCCGTCCCCCGACATCTTGTCTACCATGCCGCGCCAGGCCGTCTTGAAGCCGCCGAGGAAAGCGTCCTTCTCCCGCAGCAGCTCCTCCGCCTTCTGGTAGTAGACGTGCCCGATGTTAAGGTAGAGCACGGCGACCTTCTTATTTATCAGCTCCCTGTTCTCGGGCAGGGACAGCACCTTCTGGTACTCTACGATCGCCCGGTCGGGGTCGTCCTTCTTATCAAAATGGAGCATGGCCAAGCGCGCCCGGCTGTCGGTGAAATCGGGGTGTGTCTCGTCAACCTTGGCGTAGAGCGCCATGGCCGCGTCGATATCTCCTTCCTCTTCCACGGCCTCGCCCAGGCGCAGGAAATCCTTGTGAAGGGCTATGCGCCGCTCTCCGCGCAGGGACATCTCACGGCCGAGAAACTCGACCACCTCGTCGAAATCGCGGTAGTCACCCCCCTTGGAGATGAGCAGGCGATGGAAACCCACGGTGAAGGTGCGGGCGCCGGAATCGTAGGGGGTCTCCCCCACTTCTTCCTCGTCCACCGACAACCGCGCCCCGGGCGGGTCAGAATCCACAAAAAGGCGGCAGGAGTAACTCTCCATCGCTATCTTCTCGCTGGAGCTCTTGGCCTTGATCGTGTAGTCCAGGTGCCTGTCCTTGAAACCATGCTTGTAGAGCAGGATCGACCGCTTCTTCTTGAGGACCATCGGCACCTCCAGCTTGCCCTCGGCATCGGTAGTGCCGACCCAATCCTGATCCAGGTATACGTTGACCCCGGCAACCACACGCTCACCCTTGACGGTAGAAGTGACGACCTGCAGGTCAAGCGTGGCGTTGGAAACGTAACGGAACTTGTCCTCGACAATGCTCATCACCGGGTAGGCCTCGCGCACGCGGTCATTGCCGCTCGGCTTGTCCAGCTTGCCCTTGGACGATTCGTCCTTGACCTTGCCTAGCTTGAGTACGCCGCTACTGCGGTACGGCTTCTTGGCGTCGATGCTCCCCCAGCGGTCCACGTTCGGCCGCATCACCTGTAGGAGCCCGCCACGTTTCACCTCCCTGCCGTCGCCGTCGCCAAGGTTGGTCTCGGCCTCGTTCTTGCGGGCGCTGGTGACCACGCCCTCGTAGGGGAAGTTCGCGAACACCTTGCGGACAACATCCTTGCACATGCCGCCGAGGTCGCCGCTGCCGCCCTCCTCCAGCGCACTCATTATCAATCCGCCGGCGGAACCATATATAGACACCTCGAGGATCAGGTTCTCGCGCTGGGAAAGACTGGCAGTGACGATAAGGTCGAGGTTGTTCTTTAAGGCGTATACGCCGTCCCAGCCCTGAGTGGTGATCTTGTCAAAACTGAACTTGCGCTTGCCGAAAAGGCCGCGCGCCTTGGCCGCCTTCACCTCCTTGAAGAAGCGCCGCGCAAAGAGGTGGTCTTCCAGCTTCTCCCGCACCATCTCCAGGTCCACCTCCGGCGCTCCCTCGGGCAGGTTGCTCACCAAGCGGTAGAGGGCAACCTTCAAGGGACGCGCCTTCTCGGGCAGGAAGTAGCGTCGGATGATGACCTTCTCTGTTCTGCCGTCAAGGGTGATGGTCTTGGTCCAGTTGCGCGGCAGGTAACCCGAACGGCGCATGTTTATCATCAGCTTATCGCCTTCCGAGCCAAAGAGAGGATAGAAGAAACGCCCGGCTGAATCGGTCTTACCGTCGTACTTGCCGTCGATGTAGACCTGGACGTCGGCCAGGGCCAGGGCCGATCCATATTCCCTGCTCTTGGTGTAAATGGTCAAGGGCACCAGGTTGTCGTAGTTGATGTCCACGACTTTGCCCGGCTTGATCGCCTCGCGATGCTTGTATAAGGGCTTGCCCTCCGACTCCACCTTGACCAACAGGCGCTGTTCCTCTTTCCCCCCGTAGACCACCCGGAAGCGCCCGGAAGCGTCGGTGCTTCCCACCTCATCCTTGCCCACGCTGATCTTAGCCCCGACCACGCCGCCCGTCTTGTCCCTGGCCACCACCCAGAAATACATGGCCTTAAGCTTGAGCTCTACATGCACCGGGTGCCGCCCGTCCTCCACGCTTAACTTACCGACCTTGAATTCCTCCATCCAGGGCTCGAAGAGGTAACCGTTGGCCTCGTTGACCAGCTCTGCCTTGTTCGTGCGGAAACGCAGGTGGCGCATCTTATAGGTGAACCTGCCTGCCGCGTTGGTCTTGCCGATATCCTCACCGTTGATTATCACGCGCGTGTCGGCCAACGGTTCGCCGCGCGCGTTGACCGTCACCACTTCCACCGGCACCGACTTTGTCAAAGCCAGGAAAGCGACCCCGGCGACGGCAGCGGCGATGCCCGTGTAGATGGCCGCCTTGAGAAGTATCGGCTTAATCTTGCCTTTGGCCATTGTATATCTCCTTGTTTCAGTATTGGGTGTTGGGTATTGGGTATTGGGTTTTATATAGACAACGCCCTACTCCTCGCGTGACATTTCAATACGGTAGTCGAATTCGGCCTCCAGGTCGCCGATCTCGTCGAGCAAGCTGGCTTCGCCCTCAAACCCTTTCTCGTCTCCTCCCTCCTGCGGGGAGAGCTCCATGGTCCATTCCGTTTTCGTGAATCCTTCCTTGCGACAGCAAAGCCCATGCTTGCCGTAAGACAGCTTCACGCTGCCACGGCACAAGCCGCCGGCATCCGACATTCCGATCGTCTTACCGTCAACCAGCACCTCCGCCCCCGCCAGGGGCTTGCCGGTGGCCTTTTCGACAACCGTAACGTTGAT
>CBDVCL010000377.1:0-3015 GCA_965372475.1 uncultured bacterium
TCTCGCGAGACGAGAGAATGCGCAACGTGCGCGGCAATTACTATCTGAAGCGCCCCGGTGCGGTCAAGGGCAAGAGGGTACTTTTTGTTGATGATATCTTCACCACCGGGGCAACGGCCTCTGAATGTGCCGCGGTGCTGAAGAAGGCAGGGGCAACTGTGGTATACGTGTTTACGCTAGCCCGTGGGGAATAGTGCAGTCGCTCGTTGTTCGTCGCTCGTCGCTCGGGTATCCGGCACGCAAAAGCGAGCAACGAGAAACGAGCAACGAGCAACAACTTGAAGGCTGACCATGCAAGTAGATATGTTCGACAGCAAGCGCAACGACTTGATGAGCGCGAGAGATTACGCCGAATTCAGGCGCTTGCTGGTAGCTTCCAATTGCCGCAAATGTCCCCTGCACGAGGAACGGGAGAACATCGTCATCGACCGCGGCAACGCCGCGGCAAAGATAATGGTCGTAGGCGAGGGCCCGGGCGAGGTGGAGGACATCAAGGGCCTGGCCTTCGTCGGCCGCGCCGGCAAACTGCTGGACAAGATAATGGACTCCATAGAACTTTCCACCGAGGAGGACATGCTTATCGTCAACATCGTCAAGTGCCGTCCGCCCGGGAACCGCGCTCCCAAGCGGCAGGAGGCCCTGGCCTGCATGCCCTACCTGGAAAGGCAGATAGAGATGGTGAAGCCGCGCGTGATGCTCTTGCTGGGAGCCACCGCTTACAAGGGATTGCTGCAGGCGAAGGGGAGCTTCTCGATGGAAGAGAACGTGGGCAAGTTCTTTAAGTCGCAGCGCTTCCCCGGCGTGGAGCTGATGGTGCTCTATCATCCCGCCTATCTTCTACGCGATCCGAGGAAGAAGAAGGATATGTGGGGGCATGTGCGGGTCTTGAAGACGTGGCTCGTCGAGCAAGGGATAGTGAAGGGGTAATTCAGAGGCCAAAGTCCAGAGTCCAGAGTCATGGTTTCTTCAAAACGTAAGCCGAGAACAGCCGAGAACCGAGAACCGACAACCGAGAACCAACAACAACCGCGCCGCGCAGCTATTATCATTGTGTTGTGCGCCCTGACTGTCTTCATCGTGCTATTGATGCAGCACAAAGGCGGAGAATCGCGCGGTGCGGACGCATATCGCCTCGACTCACTAAGCGCACAGGACCTGAGCCCTTTCGGCGAGCGTTTCTCTACCTCCCCCGCGCGTAACAACAAGCTATGGCAGCGCCACGCGAGAAATCCCGTGATCCCCGCTTCAGGCAACGGCTGGAAGTCTGTTTGGACGGCCAATCCTGACATCTTGCTTGTTGGAGATACCTACTATATGTACTACCGTGGTACGGGTCCCCACAACGGCACTCAACATGACCGGCTTGGCGTGGCCACAGTCGATATAGATGATTTCAATGGCTGGAGCTGGAACGATTACGCGGCCAACCCCCATTTCGATGTGGGAGAGGGAAAGAGCTACGACTGCAATGCCATCCTCGACCCGGCGGCGGTCTATGACGGTGGCACTTACTTTCTCTACTACAGCGCGATCAACGCTCCTGATTGGAGCATCGGACTGGCCGTTTCGCACGATGGCTTCCATTTCAAGAAGCACGGTCCGGTTCTGGAGGGGCGCGCGCCCGAGATCATCAAGCAAGGAGATACGTTCTATCTCTTCTATGTTTGGCACAGGGAGCTTGCTAAGGATCGTTGGAGCTATTCTATATATCTTGCCACCTCTCGTAACGGACTTGATTTTGAGAAACAGGGAATGGTGCTGACGCGTGGCGGAGATGGTGACTGGGATTCGCAGACGGTGACGACGCCTCGCGTTTTCCGCGAGGGGGGATACTATAACATGATATACGCTGGGGACGATGATACCTGGGACGAGCCAAACGATTTCGGCTTAGCCATATCCACCGATCTGAAACGCTGGCGCAAGTTCAGCGGCAACCCCATCTTTGGCGCGGGCAAGAAGGGCGAATGGGACCAGGGGTGCCTCTGGTTCGGCACCTGCGAGAAGATAGAAGGCAAGTATTACCTGTGGTATGAAGGGAGTACAGGCGGATATTCGCAGGTCGGGATGGCAGGGCTCACCTCTCAGATTGGACTTGCGATCCTGGACTAACGACCGAAGACTATGGCGATAGACGATAGACGAGCGACGATAGACGCATCGGCGCGGCGGCTACTCGGAAATGGGTATGGCGGGCCTGACGTCGCAGATAGGGTTAGCGATACTTGAATAGACGAACGACTAGCGACTAACGACTAACGACCAATGAAGGGGGTGATCATCGAGATGATGGCCGCCTTCTTCTTTCTTGACGTGGCAATCGTAAAGGTGTAGAATCTTCGAAACTTCAAAGGAGGATGAAAGATGAAGAGAACATTGATCTGCCTGGCGCTTGGTGTGCTCGTGGCGATGCCGATGGCATACGCCCAGGCGCCTGACCTGAACATTACCGGCGCGGGAGCGCGCGCCATGGGCATGGGCGGCGCCTTCTGTGCAGTGGCGGATGACGCCACGGCGGCCTATTTCAACCCGGCGGGGTTGGCCCAGCTGAAGCGGCCCGAGATAACGTTGGTCGGCTTCATGGCCAGCAACAAGGAGGCCTGGACCTACAGCGAACCCGGGCGTCCTAGTGAATCGGGTGACACCAGCGCCAGCCACTGGGCCTTGAACTTCGGCAGTATCGTCTTTCCTTTGAATCCCGGCGGGCATAACCTTATCCTCGCCGGTTCCATGCACATGGTGATAGACCTCAATCGCGAGTGGTCTCTGCCGGGCAGCGACCGTGACAGCAATGACGGCTATATCACCTCGAACGAGGAGGGGAGCGTCAACGCCTATTCTGGGATCATCGGCTACGAGGTGAACAAGCACCTGATGGTGGGTGGCGGCGTGAGCTTCTATGATGGAACCCAGGATAGTGCCTCGACCTTCACGGAAAGGGATAGCGGCGCGGCGACAGAGTTTGCCAAGCGCACTGGGAGCTCTAGCGCGGGCCCGCAGTTTATCGCGGGATTG
>CBDVCL010000378.1:0-3008 GCA_965372475.1 uncultured bacterium
TCTGCGGCTTCTTGCATTCTACTTCCTCCGATCTTTCACAGGGGATACCCCTGGGTCGCTGATTACGCCGATTGCTTCTCGGCGGCATCGGCGCTCTGCGTAATCCGCGTTCCACAGGGAAAGCGCATTATGAGATATTCCGCAGAAAAGGTCAAGGGGATTTGGTTGGATGGCAGGCGGAGAGCTTCTGGCCGTACCTTTTCTTGTCTTGCCTACCCTTTACTCGTATGCTAGCATAAACGTGGGTTAGTGGTAAATTGCAGGAGTGTTCACATGGTGCATTCGACGCCGATGATGCAGCAGTATGAGAAGCTGAAACGCCAGCACGGCGAGGCCTTCCTTTTCTTCCGCCTGGGCGATTTCTACGAGCTCTTCGGCGAGGACGCGAAAAGGGCGTCCAAGCTCCTGGAGATCACCCTTACCTCGCGCGAAGCCGGCAAAGGGGTCAAGGTGCCCATGTGCGGCGTGCCCTACCACAGCGTCCGTCCCTACATCCATAAGCTTCTCAGCCGCGGCTACAAGGTGGCCATCTGCGAGCAGACCGGGGACCCCGACCAGGCCAAGGGGCTGGTCGAGAGGGAAGTGGTGCGGGTGATCACCCCGGGGACGGTGACCGAGGACGAGCTGTTGGAGGAGAAGTCCAATAATTATCTCCTCGCCCTTTTCCGCGGCAAGCAGGGCCTGGGCATGGCGGCGATAGATGTCTCCACCGGGGAGTTCCTGGTGTGCGAGCTGTCCCTGGGGCAACGGGAGGAGCTCCTGAGCGAGCTTTCCCGCCTGCGGCCGCGGGTGTGTCTTCTGCCGGAGAAAGAAGTGAACGGGGAGGGGGAGCTGGCGGCGATACTCAAGGGCGGCAACGGCACGGTGATAACCGCCTGCGCCGACTGGAACTTCAGTTTCAAAGAGGGCGAACGGGCCCTGAAGGAGCACTACGGCGTTAATTCGCTGGACGCCTTTGGCCTGTCCGGGTTTGAGGCCGCGGTGTCATCGGCGGGGGCCATCCTCAACTACCTGGGGGAGACGCAGAAGCGGCAGCTCTCCCATCTCAAGGCGCCGCGGCTGGTGTCCCTGGGCAGGAACCTGAAGCTGGACCCGATCGCCCAGCGAAACCTCGAGCTCGTCGCCAACCTGCGCGACGGCGGCATGGAGGGTACCCTGCTGGCGGTGTTGGACAAGACGGTGACGCCGATGGGCGGGCGCCTCCTGCGCCGGGTCCTGCTTTCTCCCTCGCTGGAACGGGGGGAGGTAGAGGAACGCCAGGGCGCGGTAGCGGAGTTGAGGAGCGGGGCGCGACGGCTGAATGAACTGCGCGACGCCCTTTCCGATTGCTATGACCTTGAACGTCTGGCGGGGCGCCTGGGCTCCCAGGCCGCCGGCCCGCGTGACCTGCATTCCCTGCGCCGCACCTTGAAGCTGTTGCCGGGGCTGAAGAAGAAATACGCTTCTTTCAAGAGCGTGCGCCTGAAGAAGATGGCGGGGGATTTCGACGAGTGCAAGGACACGCTAAAGGAGATCGACGGCAAGCTGAGCGAGGACCCGCCGATGCAGCTAAAACAGGGCGGTGTGATCCGCGAGGGGGTCAGCAAGGAGCTGGACGAGTTGCGGCGGCTGGCGGGAAGCAACCGCGATTTCCTCGCCGCCTACCAGAAGAAGGAGATAAAGCGCAGCGGCATCTCTTCGATGAAGGTGAAATACAACAGTGTCTTTGGCTATTACATAGAAGTAAGCAAGGCCAACCTGGACAAGGTGCCGGGCGACTACGTGCGCAAGCAGACGCTGGTAAACGCCGAAAGGTTCATCACGCCGGAGCTAAAGGACTACGAGAGCAAGATCCTCGGCGCAGAGGAGAGGATAGAGAAGCTGGAGGAGGAGCTCTTTCGTTGCCTGCGCCAGGAGCTCGCCGTCGCCATTCCGCGCCTGCAGAAGACGGCCGGCGTCCTCGCCCAGCTGGACCTGTTCGCCTGCTGGGCCTTCGTCGCGGACAGGCAGGATTACGTTCGGCCGGAGGTGAATGACGGCGACGAGATAATCATCCAGGGCGGCAGGCACCCGGTGATAGAGACCCTGGGCGAGGAGGAATTCGTTCCCAACGACCTCGCGCTTGACCGCGGCGCCAGGCGCATGCTGATAATCACCGGCCCAAACATGGCCGGCAAGTCCACCTACCTGCGGCAGACCGCGCTGATAGTTATCATCGCCCAGATAGGCTGCCCGGTGCCGGCGAAGAAGGCGAAGATAGGCCTGGTGGACAGGATCTTCACCCGCGTCGGCGCCAGCGACTACCTCGTCGCCGGCCAGAGCACCTTCATGGTGGAGATGAACGAGACCGCGAGCATACTGCATAACGCCAGCGCGCGCAGCCTTGTGATCCTCGACGAGGTAGGACGCGGTACCAGCACCTTTGACGGCGTGAGCATCGCCTGGTCGGTGGCCGAGTATATCTACCGCAAGATCGAGGCAAAGACGCTTTTCGCCACCCATTACTTTGAACTGACCGAGCTGGCCCTGATGCACGAGGGGATAAAGAACCTGAATATCGCCGTGAAGGAGTGGCAGGACCGTGTCATCTTCCTGCGCCGCGTGGAGGAGGGGAGCACTGACCGCAGTTACGGTATCCAGGTAGCGCGCCTGGCCGGCCTGCCGGAGCTGGTGCTGAAAAGGGCGCGCGAGATACTGGCCAACCTGGAGGAAGCCAACTACACGGCTGACGGCGGCACGCGCATAGGCCGGGGAGAGAAAGAGAAGAAGACAGACCAGGATCAACTCAGCCTCTTCGCCGCGCAGGAAGCGGCGTTAAGGGCGGAGCTCAAGAAGCTCGAGCTGGAGAAGATGTCGCCATTGGCTGCCCTCAATCTGCTCAACGAGTGGCGGAAGCGTTTTAGCGAAGACGACAAAGGCAAGTAACCACAGAGTCACGGAGTACACGGAGGAAAGGCGATGGGAGGCCGGGGGAAAGGTAGCCCCGTGACTTCTCTGTGAACTCTGTGACTCCGTGGTGAAAAGGACTG
>CBDVCL010000379.1:0-3006 GCA_965372475.1 uncultured bacterium
CGCCCGTCAGACCGGCCGTACCTCGTTCTTGCGTTACCGCCTCAACGTCTGCCGTGAGCAGCACGGCCTGGCTGCCGTCTTTCGCCATATCCCGCCTGAGACGAAGAGCTTCGAGGAACTGGGCCTGCCGCCCGTGGTGGAGAAGTTCGCCCTGGCTACCCAGGGGCTGATAATCGTCACCGGCCCGGGTCGCTCCGGCAAGACAGCCACGCTGGCCAGCGTGATCGACCAAGTAAACACCAAGCGCAATGAGCATATCATCACGATCGAGGACCCCATCGAGTACCTGCACCAGAACAAGAAGAGCATCGTCAGCCAGCGCAGTGTGGGGCCGCATACGAAGAGTTTTTCCAACGCTCTGCGCGCCGCCCTGCGTGAGGACCCCGACGTGATCATGATCGGGGAGATCCGCGACCTGGAGACGATGACCCTGGCCCTGACCGCCGCCGAGACGGGGCACCTGGTGTTGGCGACGCTGCATACCTCGGGAGCGGCGAGCACCATCAACCGCGTGATAAACATCTATCCGCCTTCGGAACAGGCCCAGGCCCAGACCACGCTTTCCGAGTGCCTGATCGGTATCGTGTCGCAGGAACTGATGAAGAACGTTGACGGCACTGACATGGTCGCCGCCTTCGAGGTACTGGTCAACACCCTGGCCATAGGCAACGTCATCCGCGAGGGAGAGACCTTCAAGCTGGAGGGGATGATAGAGGTCGGCAGCAAAGACGGCATGAAGATGCTGGACCGGTCGCTGGAGGAACTGATGAAGATGGGGAAGATAGACGCCCGGGCGCGCAAAGGATTCAGCCCGCGGGAGCAGAGCAGCTAATGGCCGCTATCGACGAAATGTTGCGTCAGATGGTAGACCAGGGCGCCAGCGACCTGCACCTTTCCACCGGCAAGGTGCCTACCACCCGTATATTCGGCGAGCTCGTGCCGCTCGAGCAGGGCCGCGAGCCGCTTGGCGGGGAGGAGATCAAGGAACTGCTCTACGGTATCGTCAGCGAACAGCGGCGGCAGATCATCGAGAACGAGCTTGACCTGGACTTCGCCTACCATATCCAGGGCCTCTCACGTTTCAGGGTGAATTACTTCTTCCAGCACGCCGGCCTCTCCGCCGTTTTTCGCCGCATCCCCGAGAAGATCCAGACGATCGATGAGTTGAAACTGCCCGAGGTGCTGAAGAAGCTGTCCCTCTTGCGGCGCGGCCTGGTCCTGGTCACCGGTCCCACGGGCAGCGGCAAGTCGACCACCCTGGCGGCGATGATCAGCCTGATAAACGACACCCGCCAGGGGCACATCCTGACGATAGAGGACCCGGTGGAATTCGTGCATCCGGTGCGCAAGTGCCGCATCACCCAGCGCGAGGTACACAACGACACCAAGAGCTTCGCCGCCGCCCTGCGGGAGGCCGGTCGCATGGACCCCGACGTGGTGCTGGTGGGGGAGATGCGCGACCTGGAGACGATCAGCCTCACCCTGACGCTGGCCGAGATGGGCTCTCTCGTCTTTGCTACTCTGCACACCAATAGCGCCGCCAAGACCATCGACCGCATCATCAACGTCTTCCCCCAGGAGGAAAGGGGCAAGGCGCGTGTGATCCTCTCCGAGGTGCTCAGCGGCATAGTCTCCCAGCAACTGATGAGGAAGAGGGACGGTAGCGGGCGCGTCGCCGCGATCGAGGTGATGACATACGCGCCGCCATTGCCCAGCCTGATCAGGACCGGCAAGACCGGTTCGCTGATATCGCTGATCGAGATCTCCAGCAATCTCGGCATGCAGTCCATGGACAACTCCCTGGAGAAGATGGTGCGTGCGGGGGAGGTGGACGGGCTGCAGGCCTACATGCGTTCAGTCGACAAGAAACGTTTCGAGACCCACCTCAAGGGCTCCAGTAATTTCTTCTAGTGTTTCTTTAACGGTAAGCGAAGGGGAAGGAGACGCCATGTTCAGGATCAGCGGGTTCGCTGATGAGGTGGCTGAGAGTTTCCGGGAGCAGATCGCGGCTTTCAAGCGGCTGGGGATCGAGCATATCGAGTTGCGCGGCCTGGATGGAGTGAACATCATTGAGATAGGCGACGCCGAGGCCGCCGCCTACGGGGCGCAGCTGAAAGAGGCGGGGATCAAGGTGTCCGCCATCGGCTCCCCCCTGGGCAAGACCAACCTTGCCGAGCCCTTCGCCGTGGAAGTGAAGCGCTTGGAGAGGGCGATCAGCCTCGCGCGCATATTCGAGACAGGTTTCATACGCATCTTCTCCTTCTACCTGCCGGAGGAGGCGACGCGCGAGGGGAGCCGGAATTCGGTGGTGAAGCGGCTGGGCGAGTTCACGGCGCGCGCCGAAAAGGAAAAGGATATTGTACTCGTGCTTGAGAACGAGCGGGAGATCTACGGGGAGAACGCCGCGCAGTGCCGCGAGCTCTTTGATGCCGTTGACAGCCCGGTGCTGAAGATGACTTTTGACCCGGCCAACTTCGTCATCTGCGGACAGGAAGCCTTTCCCGCGGCCTATGACCTGCTCAAGGACAAGATCGCCTACGTTCACGTCAAGGACGCTCGTGGCGACGGTAGCATCTGCCCGGCGGGGCAGGGGGACGGCGGTTTCCCGGGATTGCTCTCGGGGCTGAAGGCGGATGGGTTTGACGGTTTTCTTTCCCTGGAGCCGCACCTCTCCGCGGCCGGGAAGTTCGCCGGCTTCAGCGGCGAGAAGCTCTTCGGCGAAGCCTTGCAGGCGCTGAAGAAGGTGCTGAAGCAGGTGGGGAAGTGAAGCACCAACGACGAACAACTTCCTGACATTAGTGTAGGGGAGCACCACCGTGTGCTCCCCTCGGTCGAAGACCGAGTCTAGAGGCCGAAGGCGGATGGTAGTATAAGATTAGCTGGAAGACAGCTGGTCTTTTTCATTCTAGAGAAGAAAGCCCCGAACCACTCATTTCCTTCGGGCTCAGGGCGGGGAGTAAAAGGTTAGGTGTCATAGTTGAGGGGTTAGGTGTCATAGTTGAGGTG
>CBDVCL010000380.1:0-3003 GCA_965372475.1 uncultured bacterium
AATACGAGGGGGGTGAGAAACAGAGCCGTGTGAATTGTCAAGCGGCGGAAGAGATTCAGTAGTCTCATGCCGCTATTCTATCACGGAGGGTAGTGCAGAAGTAAGATGTAAGAAGTAGGAAGCGGGAAGTGGGAAGTGGGATCCATCAGGCGGCAGCAATCATCCCGCCTCCCGCTTCCGGCTTCCCGCATCCTCTTACTTCACCACCATCAATCTCAACACCCGCCTAAACACCTTCGGCGAGCCGTCAGCGGCCGCCTCTACCGACACGAAGTATAGGCCTCCGGCCAATTGTCCAACGTCCACTCTTATATAATCCAATTTCGAATCTCGATTTTCGGCCTTCAGCACCAGCTCCCCAGCCAAGTCATAGACACTCACCTTCACCACCGCACCGGGAGATAACACGTCGTATTTTATACTTACCGTCCTGTCATCCCCGCCCATCACCTTCGGGTTCGGATAGACCACCACGTTATCAATCGCTCCTCCCGCGCCGCGCACCACAGTCACCTCTACCTCGAGTATCTCCCGGGCGCCATCGATGTGCTGTTTCTCCACTATCACCTTGTAGACGCCGTTGCTCACGGCCCTGCCCCTCTCGTTGCGTCCGTTCCAGAAGAGCGGCTCGCCACCGCCCGTCATCATCAGCCCGCACCCGTCCGACTTGATATAGGCCTTCTCCTCCCCGCCACTGCCCGGTTTGATCAGGCTTGGTTCCGCTCTTATGCCGCCCAGCATGCCCGCGCCGCACGCCGCCGGGATGCTTCGCACCAGTCTCCCTTCCCCGTCGCGCACCGTGACCTTGAGATCACCGGCCACCTTCATCACCACCAGCGTACCTATCTCTTCCTCCCATTGGCCCTCGGTATCCACCGTCCGCACCACCACCTGGTAGGCCCCGTTCGCGATCATCTCCCCCTTGCCCCCCAGCGAGCCGTCCCAGCTTATCGTCCATTCCCCAATGTGCAGGTCGCGCACCACGCCGCCGGCGATGTCAAATACCACCTCGCCCTCCTCCAGCCCGATCCCATCGGGCAGTTCTCCCGCCCTCAGCCCGTAGAAACTCTTCACCACTTCCCCCGCCTCGTTGACGATGTCCACCTGGAAAGAAAAATAGGGCGTCTGCGTCGGCGTGACGGTGGAAGAACGTGTAAAGGTCAGCGATATCGTCTGCGTGCGCGTCCAGGTAGGCGTGACGCTGGGGGAAGGACTGGCAGTGCCGGTTGCGCTCAGCGTCGGCGTGACCGTATAGGTCAGCGATGATGTCGCGCTTGACGTCAGCGTCTCCGTCTCGGAGACGGTGGCAGTAGAAGTAGGCGTCGAGGTGGCGCTCGCCGTGAGCGTGGTCGAGCTGGTGGCGGTGGGGGTGACGGTCGCCGTATGGGTTTCCGACTCCGTGCGGGTAGCGCTGTGCGTGGCCGTCAAGGTCACAGTAAGCGTCTCCGTCCGCGTCACTGACGCTGTGTGCGTAGCGCTCTCCGTGTAACTTGACGTAGCGGTCGGCGTCGCCGTAGCGGTCGCCGTGGAAGTGGCCGTGGCGCTCGCAGTGCGGGTGTCGCTGGGGGTAACGCTTGGCGTCACCGTCGGCGAAATGGTAGAAGTAGCGCTCAGGGTGGTGCTCGGTGTCGAGGTGTACGTAGGGCTTATAGTCGGACTCGTGGTCCGTGTGAAACTGCGCGTGTAAGTCGAGGTGCATGTGTGCGTGGCGGAGATGGTCGGCGTGGGCGTGACCGTAGATGTCGCGGTGACGGTAGGAGTGGGCGTGGGGCTGGCGTGGGAGCTGAAGCTCCCTCGCCTGATGAAGACGTTCGAGTCCCAACTGCTGTCGCCGACGTCGGTGATGGCTATCTTGCAGTGATTGAGTTCGCCCCTGTTGACCTGTGCCTGGATCTCCAGAACGACCGTCAAGCCGTCCATCTCGGTATTTATAAACCCGGCGCCGTCATCACGGTCGTTGTTGCGGTAGTACTCCGGGTTCTGGGCGCCGACGCCGTAGGGGTTACCGCCGTTGACGGTGTTTATCGAAACCACGGTGCCTGTCCCCGGCAAGAGGGCCACGTTACTGCCGTTGATGAAGAAGGCGAAGACATCGTTGAAGCCGCTGTTGGCGTATTCGTTATACTCGTCGGAGGCGAAGACGTATTCGAACACCAGCATGTCATAATCCGGAATGAAATCGAATTCGAGGATCGCCGCGTCCGTGGTCGTGCCGATGGTCAGCGCCTCCAGCTCGGCGTCTCCCGGCATGCCGTTGATGGAGGTGACGCCGTCCATCGTGTTCGGGCCTACCACCGAGGCGATATCGCCGCTGCCAAGGACGATGCCCTCTTCAAAACCTATGATCCACTGGCCGCCCGTGAAGGTGCCGGCGGCACGCTGTAAGCCAACGTAGCTGACATTGCTGATGGTTATGCCGCTGCCAAGGATCGCCGTCGTCAATTCGGTGGGGCCGACAAGAGCGACAAGGTCCGTAGTGGAGATGGCCGCGCCCAACGGCACCCCGCCCAGGGCGAAGAGCAAGGCAAAAGTGATGATGTACTTTCGCTTACGCTCGGCCACGGTTCTTCCTTCCTTTCTATATATATCGGCAGGCACGGAGGAATCATCAGTGGATAAGTTGGATTCTTCGGGGTTCTGGACTTGCAGAGCCATCGCAGACCCGGTATGCGGCAAGTCAAGACGCACTATCCTACCGAGAGGGTAACACGGGACGCCGACAAAAAGGCGGGGTTGCTCCGAGCAAGAAGAAATGGCACAAAATGGATGCCCCGAGCATGGTGATGCAGAAAGGGAGTTGAAAGGCCTGCCTGGGGACTAGCTCAGAATGACCATCTTCAGCTAACTCACTTTATGACGACCAGCCTGAGCATTCTCCTAAATACCCCCGGCATGCCTTCAGCAGTGGCCTCAATTAATACGATATACAGCCCGCCGGCCAAATCCTTAGCGTCTATCTCTATATATTCCGCTTTCGAATCTCGGTTTTCAACCACCTGCACG
>CBDVCL010000381.1:0-2994 GCA_965372475.1 uncultured bacterium
CCCCAAACGCGATTTTTGGGCCCCCGCGTCTCCCCCCATTCCTGTCTTCCGACACGAAGACATGGGGGCGCGGGGGTGGCCGACGCAGTGGTCGGCCACTACACTATGATTGTGCCTGATTAAGACAGTTATGGGAGACGATACTGACTGCGGAGCAACTTCCCTTCGTAGTTTCGCGAGGACTTGAGGTGCGCCAAGACCTTTTCGTGGCTTTCGCGAACCACTTTTTCGAGCCCCATGCTATGATGGAGGAGATATGCTGCAGAACATACTGCTGATCGACAACGACAAGAACTTCGTCAACCTGCTGAAAATGGAATTCGGCTCCAGCGGCTACAGGATAGACGCCGCCGCCGATTTCACGCGCGCCCAGAGCATACTTGCCGCGGGCGAACACGACCTGGTAATCCTCGACCTCTTCATATCAGGCTCCGACGGCCTTGACCACCTGCGCGAGCTGCGCAGCGCCTACCCCGCCCTGCCCGTGCTGGCGATAACCAGCCAGCCGCAAGTACGCACGGCGGTACAGGCGATGCGCCTCGGCGCCTTCGACTACCTGGCAAAGCCGATAGACCTGGACGAGCTGAGGATGCTGTTCGAGCGGGTGCGGCGCGAGCAGAAGATAGCGGGCGAGCTCTCCTTTCTCAGGCGCAGCCGGGTCGGGTCGCCCGAAAGAGGAGAGTTGATCGGCACTTCCCCCGGCATCACGGAGATGAAGCGCACCGCCGACAAGCTGGTAGAGAAGAACGCGCGCGTGATACTGATCCAGGGCGAAACGGGCACGGGGAAAGAAATGCTGGCGCACTACATCGCCGCCCATCCCGCCAACCAGCGCGGCAAGGGCCCCTTTATCCCCGTCAACTGCGCCACCATCCACACCGAGCTGTTGGAGAGCGAACTCTTCGGCCACGCGCGCGGCGCCTTCACGGGGGCACAGCAGAAAAAAGACGGCCTGCTGCTGCTGGCCGATGAGGGCACGCTGCTGCTTGATGAGGTGGCGGAGCTCTCCGCCTCAGCCCAGGCCAAGCTACTGCGCGTGCTGGAGGACTTCAAATTCCGCCCCCTGGGAGGGACGACGGACATCAAGGTAGACATCTGCCTGCTGGCGGCGACCAACCGCGACCTGGAGAAGGAGATGGCCGCAGGGCGCTTCCGCCAGGACTTGTATTACCGCCTCAACGCCGTCACCTTGACGCTGCCCCCGTTGCGCGACCGCCGCGGCGACATCCTCCTGCTGGCGGAGCACTTCCTCGACGAGTATGACCGCGTTTACAACAAGGACTTCAAATCGTTCTCCCCCGCCACACAGGGATGGATGAAGAGCTACCCCTGGCCCGGCAACACGCGCGAACTGCGAAACATCATCGACCAGGGAGTGATGATGGGGGACGGCAAGATCCTGGACATACCCTCCCCCGCGTCCGGCCTAACCACCGCGGCCCGCAAGGATTCTCCCGCCGAGATGGCCAGCCTGGAGGAGCTCGAGAAACAGCATATCGCGCGGGTGCTGAAAGCGGTAGGCTGGAACAAGAGCAAGGCCGCGGCCACCCTCGGCCTTTCGCGCTTCACCCTGCGCAACAAGATAATCAAGTACGGGTTGAAGAAGTAGACGGTCTCAAGCACCCGCCGTCGGCCCGCCGTCTCAGGTGCGTCGCGGGTCGCGGGTCACGTGTCGCGCGTCCTGAACCCCCAATACAACAGCAGACCGCCCTATATTATCTGGTGTGGTGGCGGTCTTACCCTTCGGCTTCGCTCAGGGCTGGCTGCCGAAAGACCATCTTTCATCCCACCGTCGTAACACGCTGGTCTGACCCAGAACCATTCGCTTGCGCTCAAGTTCAGGGCACGCATCCCTTAGCATTGTGCTTTGACAATGCGGCTGAGTATCGGCATAATGGGGGCGATGGTTGTGAAAAAGAAGACAGCAAAGAAGAAGAGCGCGAGAAGACCACGTGCACCACGCATCTCCCTCTCGGCAGATAGACGCGGGGGTACACGCATCACCTGCAAGAAATGCGGCAAGCGAACCCCCGCGGCGGCGTATTGCGGCGCCTGCGGCGCGCGGCAGCCTGGCGTTCCGCGGCTGGCCCTGGGGATAGGGAGCGCCATCTTCTACTACTTCTTCCTTATCTTCGCCGGAACCTTTCTCGTCGCCGTGCTGCCGCAGAGCGAGTTGCGGCTGGAAGAAGCGCTTTCCTTCTGGATCTTTAATTTCGCCATCGTCCTGCTTATCCTCAGGGTGAGGAAGATAGCGATAGGCGAAGCTGTTTTCCTGCGCCGTGCCAACTGGAGCGGATTCACGGGCGCCATCCTTATCACCGCGGGCGCCAGCGTGCTGAGGATATTCGCCACCTATTTTGAGATGAGCCTCTTCCCGGAGCTGGCGCAGTGGCTGGAGAGGATCTGGGAGGAGATAGCCGTTTTCTTCATGGAGACTAATGTCCTCTGGGGCTTTTTCAGCATCGCCATAACGCCGGCGATATGCGAAGAGGTCTTCTGCCGGGGCATGCTCTTTTCCGCGTTCTTGAGGCGCATGTCGCCCATCCGGGCTATCCTCCTCTCGTCTGTCCTCTTTAGCCTGCTCCATGCCAACTTGTCCACCACGATCATCGGCATAGCGCTGGCCTTCATCGTCTACCGCACCCGTTCCATTTTTCCCGCGATGCTGGCCCACCTGCTTAACAACGCCTTCTTCTACGCGGCACTGCGCCTGAATTGGTCCTATGACACGGCGGAAATGTATGTAGCCGACATGCCCTACACCACGATCCTCTCGGCTTTGTGCTTGGTAGCAGCCGGGGTGGTACTGCTTAATCATTCCTCGCGCAGGCAGGACAAGCGGGCCTTCCTGGTGACGAAGCAAGCCGACACGATAGGTCCCCGCAACAAGAAAAAGGGGCACCTGGGCCGCAACTTGCTTATCACCCTGGCAACCGCGACAGTGATAGTCCTTGTCTATCTAGTCGTGCCAATTATCAAGGCCAAGATCGAGGC
>CBDVCL010000382.1:0-2993 GCA_965372475.1 uncultured bacterium
GTGAAGAAAGCAAGGGTGATTGGGAAAGAGGACAGCAGGCGGGAAAACAACTTGTGGTATAATATTCCTGTAACGGAGAGCAGATAGAGCAGGTAGACCGCTCGCCCTGAGAGAACCCTTCGATTTTCCTCAGGGCAGGCGAAGTGAATCGCAGGGCTCGCTCAGCCCCCGTTTCTGCCCCCATTCCTGTCTTCCGACAGGAAGACATGGGGGCACGGGGGCGAGAGTGGCGGAACTGCACTGCCCAGTCTATGTAGGTCTAGTGGTGGGCAGTACCACGATATTATAGTGCCTTCGGCCCGCTGGCGCGGGACCTCCGGCGAGAGTGGCGGAACTGGCAGACGCGCAGGATTTAGGATCCTGTGGCTTAGGCCTTGTGGGTTCAAATCCCACCTCTCGCACCAATAATGTAAAAGGGATTTGAACCAGAGGACGTGTGGGGGAGAATCTCTCCCCCACTATAGGAGGGGGCAACAGCGAAGCCGCCTGTTGTTGTCCAAGCGGCGCAGCGCCACGGGGGAATCCTCCCCCGTGGGGAGGAGCGCTAGCGACGACGTGAGAATCCCACCTCTCGCACCAATAATGTAAAAGGGATTTGAACCAAAGGGGGTGTGGGGGAGAATCTCTCCCCGAAGTCATCATACCACCGGCACCCGACAAAAACGGCGTGTTGGACCAAGAAAAGTGGAGCAACTGCGGACCCTCCCCTACGTACTAATTGGACCTGCCCCTATTAGAAAATAGTGTTATTATACGGACATGGACACCCTATACATAGTCCGCCACGGGCAAGCGATGGACAAGCAAGAAGACCCGGAGCGGCCGCTCAACCAAGTGGGGCGCGAGCAAGCGGAGAAGCTCGCGGCGCAGCTGAAGGAAAAGGGCGTATCGGTGGCGGCGGCATGGCACAGCGGCAAGAAACGCGCCGAGCAGACGGCAGAGTTCCTGGCTGCGGCGACGGGCCCCGAACCAGTGCAAGCACGGTTCGGGGCAGGCGGCATAACGCCCGTCAAGAGGGACGGCCTGTCTCCCTCCGACCCCGTGCAACCCATCGCCGACGCGCTAGAGGGACAGGCGGGGCCACTGATAATCGTCGGCCACCTGCCCTTTGTAGCCAAGCTCACCGGCTACCTGGCCGGGGCCAACGACGAGCCGCTGGGTAAGTTCGGCGAGTGCGGCTGCGTATGCCTCGAGCGCGAGCCAGGTGAACGCTGGCGCATCGCTTGGGAAATAGGCCATTGAAATCCGCTCCCGGAGCGGACGTACCCGGAGCGGGTACATTTACACGCTTTTTGCTAGAATAAACTAGTGGCTTGTGTTAACTTTCAGGGGATATTTAACTAACAAGGGGGTATGTATGCGAACCAAGTTTGTACCGGCGGTCTTGATGGTGATTACCGCGCTGTTCTTCGGCTGTAGCGACGACGACAGCCCCACTGCGTCTCCCCCACCGTCGGCATCGACGGCGACCAACACACCGATCGCAGGCAAAGTGTGGACGCGAGCCACGGCCGCTGCCGGCTTCAGCATGCGCTTGGGACACTCCTGCCTGTCCTACGACTCGAAGCTCTGGGTTATCGGTGGCAGCGATGACGGTTCCTCGAACTACTACAACGACGTCTGGAGCTCCACGGACGGCGTGAGTTGGACCCAGGAGACCGCCGCCGCGGATTTCGGCACTCGCTGGAACCACAAGAGCGTAGTGCATGATGGCAAGATGTGGGTGATCGGCGGCCTGGTCGGTGGACCGTACCAGGACGTGTGGTGGTCAACTGACGGGATAAACTGGACCGAGGCCACCGCGACGGCGGCTTTCAGCGCGCGCTACGCTCACAGCGTGGCCGCCAAGGACAATAAGATGTGGGTGATGGGAGGCGTCGCTTACGCCAACGACGCCTGGTCTTCCAGCCTGGATGGCGCCATCTGGACGGACCTGTCGCCCAACCCCACCTACGTCGGGGTCATCAACCACGCCGGCCTGGCCTACAACGGCCTGCTATGGGTGATAGGCGGGTTCGACAGCGCTCAGATGCGCAACGACGTATGGTTCTCGGCGGACGGGACAAGCTGGACCCAGGCAACCGCGGCCGGAGCATTTCCTGCCCGCTGGTACTTCCCCGCCGTCGAATACGCGGGTAAGATCTTCATAGTTGGCGGTGGTGGAGCCGGTCCCCGGGCTAACGACGTTTGGTCTTCCAGCGATGGGGCCAACTGGACCCAGGTCACAGCCAACGCCGGTTTCGCGGGGCGGCAGGCGCATGCCCTGGTTGTCCATAGTGGCAAGATGTGGATGATCGGCGGCCAGGACGACAGTTCCAACGCCTACAACGACGTCTGGTATTCGAATTAGCAGCACACGGATCGCGCAAGGGGGACGGTGCGGCACTAGGCCGCCCGTCCCCTTTTCTTCGCCTCGGACCTCCCCCGCTTATCCGTCGCGGCGGGTACGCTATTGCCCTAACGCGCAATACCTGCTATCATTCTCTGATCATGCCCCCAGTGAACTGCCCCATATGCAAAATACCCATCTATGATGCGAAGATGGCCAACCTGCCGATCCTGCACTGCGCCGAATGCGAAGGAACGGCCTACAAGCGCGAGGTGCTGATGCGCTTCCAGCCCGGCGACAAGAAAGAGATAACGATCGGCACAATGGAAAAGGACCACCAGACGCCCCCCTACTTTGAGCCGCGCGACCGGCCGCCCTTTCTCGTCTGTCCCTTCTGCCTCAAGCGCATGGAAGAGAAGCGCCTCGGGCAGATGATGGTGGATATTTGCCAGGAATGCCGCGCCGTCTGGATGGAAGGCGAAAAGTCCAACCACATCAACGATATGCTCGGCCCCTACAAAGCCCAGACGATGAGCCAAGCCAAGGGCCGACGCTCACGCCGCTAGAAGACGCGGATTGCGCAGATGCTTCTTTCCGCATGATTACGCGGATATTCCTAATCACACAACTTGGGCGCCCGCAGTGGGGCGCCCCTACAATGGTT
>CBDVCL010000383.1:0-2975 GCA_965372475.1 uncultured bacterium
TTCTTCCCGTATAGGGCGCAGAGCCAGCGCACGGGGCGGGCAAAGGGACCCGTCTGTTTCTCCCAGTACATCGACTTGCGGAACCTTAGCTTGGCAATGACTTCCTTACCAAGCATCCGCCCCAACACTTCCTCGGCCTTGCTCCCCGCGACTACTTCCTCCACCCAGAGGCACTTTACCCCCTTCACCTGTTTGCTCTTCAACTGGTTGATCGGGATCTTATACTTGCGCGCAAACCCCGCGGCGGCCTTGGTCGGTTTCCCCTTGCCGTCGAACGCCGCCGACTCCTTCGGCCCCAATCGCTCTGCCCTCAGCTCCTTGCCCCGCTCGACCAGCTTTTCCACGAGGACGGCCAGGCGCCGTGGCGTACCGTAGGTCCTTACCTCTCCGTGCTCAAGGCGTTCCTCGGCCAGCGCCTCGCCCACTAACTTCGCCATCTGCTTCAGCGCCGGGGCGATGTAACTTGCGGGAAGCTCCTCAACTCCGATTTCAAGTAGTAGGTCGTTTGTCTTGTCGCTCACGATGCTCTTCCGGTATTGAGTATTGAGTTATGAGTATTGGGTATGCCTGACGCAATACCCAGTACCCACTACCCAATACTACTTCTTAAGCATCGGAAACCCCAGCCTCTCCCTCATCTTCAAATAATCTTCAGCAACACTCTTCGCCATACCCCTAACGCGACCGATGTACGCCGTGCGCTCGGATACGCTGATCGCGCCGCGCGCCTCGAGCACATTAAAGGAATGGCAGCACTTGAGCAAATAGTCATAAGCGGGCAAAGGCAAATCCTCCTTGAGCAGGCGCAGGCATTCCTTCTCGCTGGAGTTGAAGGTCGCCATCAGCTCCTTCACGTCCGCCTTCTCGAAGCTCAGCACCGAGAACTGCCGCTCGTTTTCCTTGAATAACTCACCGTAGGAAACGCCGTCGGCCCATTCCAACTGGTAGCATTCGTCCACCCCCTGGATATACATGCCGAGGCGTTCCAGTCCGTAGGTCAACTCCACCGTGACCGGGTCCAGGTTCATGCCGCCCATCTGCTGAAAATAGGTGAACTGGGTCACCTCCATGCCGTCGAGGATCACCTGCCAGCCCAGGCCCCAGGCGCCGATGGTCGGCGACTCCCAATCGTCCTCGTCGAAGCGCAGGTCGTGCTCGCGCGTCTTGACGCCCAGCGCCTCGAGGCTTCCCAGGTAGAGTTCCTGCACGTCGAGCGGCGCTGGTTTCAGCACCACCTGGTATTGCAGATGCTGGTAGAGACGGTTCGGGTTTTCGCCGTAGCGGCCGTCCTTGGGGCGCCTCGAAGGCTCAACGTAGCCGGCCCGCCACGGCTCGGGCCCTAAGACGCGCAGGAAGGTGGCAGGATTGAAAGTGCCCGCTCCCTTCTCCACGTCATAGGGAAGCATCAGCAGGCAGCCGTTCTTGGCCCAGTATTCTCCCAGGCACTTTATCATCTGCTGTAGGGTCATTGTCTTGCTCATGTGCGACCTACTCAGGAAGCGGGAGGTGGGAGGTGAGAAGTGGGATGCGTAAGATCAAGGCTTCCCGCTTCCCACTTCACGCTTCCCGCTTCCCATCACTTCTCGTATAACCCGCGGTGTCTTCAATTCCCGCTCGATGATAGACTCCACGTACATGCGTGACAACGCCGAAAGCTCCGCATCCTGCCTTGGCGCCAGTTCCTCGCCGTATTCCACGAGCGGCTTCTCGCGCAGGAGTTTCAGACTGCGGATACTGTCCCCGTGCAGGGAAAGCCGTGACCCCGCCCCTCTTCGATGGCAAGTGCGGCAGAGGATACCCCCCTGCAACGGGTCAAAGCCATATCCTTCGCCGCCCAGCGCGCCGCCACAGCCCACACACCGTTCCGTCTCCAGGGCATAACCGGCGGCGAGGAGTATCTTCTGCTCGAATCCGCGCGTCACCACCTTGACCGGGCCGCCCTTCTCTAACGCGCCCAGCGTCTCCAGGATAAGCGCCCAGAACCGTTCCTGGGGGTCCTGTTCCGCGCTCATCTCGTTGAGCAACTCCAGACAGTAGCAGGCCGTGAGCCAGCGTTCCAGCTCCCCCTTGAGACGGCGATAGGTCTGCCGCGCCTTGACCCCGACCAGTAAATAGACGTCCCTCCCTTCGCGACCATGCAGCCGGAATTCCCCCAGCGTCGGTATCTCCAGCTTTCCCGCCTGCTTGCTCTTTATCTTGCGTACGCCTCGGGCTCGCGCACACACTTTGCCCAGCTTCTCGGTGAAGAGGATGAGCAACCTGTCGGCCTCGTGGTAGTCGTAGCTCTTGATAACCACGCCTGCCGTTTTCTCTATAGGCATTGTTCGTCCCCTCCCCAGGCGCGCGGAGGACGCGGAAGAAATTCCACAACAAACGCGACCTCGCGGAAGACGCGGAAGCATCAATTCCGCGCTCTCCGCGAAGTTTCCGTGCTTTCCGCGCTCCTATGTCTCCCCAACCCGTTTCGCCATAGTAACTGCGTATGCACCTAGTGTCAAGGGTATTGGAGTTCTGGCATTAGGGCTTTCGGTATTAGGGTGAACCCCAATGCCCTAACACCCTAATACCATTACTTCTCGCACTTGACTCCCCCCCCTCTTGACAAACCCACCAACCACTGGTAGATTCCCATTGATGAAGAGAATACTACTCACCACCATAGTGATATCCTCGCTACTGGTAGCCCTTTCCTCCTGCATGGCGCGGGAGTACAAGAACCCTGTGGCGGTTTCTACCACTACGCCGACGGTTACGCCGGTACCGTAATCTCCTATCTGTTTGGTCACAAGGTAACAAGGGCTCAAGGTTGCAAGGGCTGCGTCCTGTTACGACTTTCCCTTGCTCCTTTGCCACCTTGAAACCTTACAACCTTTTCTCCCCCTGCAACCTTGCTACCATACAACCTTACAATCCTACAACTGTATTCCGTTAGGAACAAGGTTCTCAGGCGATAGCCTGAGGTCCCTATAACCTTC
>CBDVCL010000384.1:0-2969 GCA_965372475.1 uncultured bacterium
CGGCTGTAACCTTATCTAAGGTAATGCATTCCGCGGTAGATATCAATAGCTGTGAGGGCATAATCAAAAGTCCTCTCCTTAATATCCCGCGGCTTGCTATCACCGTTTTTCTGTCGCTCTCTTCCTGCGTTTTCCTTCTTGTCTTGCGTCATGAAGCCTTTTTCATTTTGCATTCTTAATTTTGAATTCACTCCCGTGACAACCCCTTATCCTTCAGCTCCCGCATCGCCCTATCGAGATTATCCGCCGCCTCCGCATCCTTGCTCCACTCAGCGAGTTCGCGCATCCCTTCTTCGAACGACACCTTCGGTTCCCAACCCAGCAGTTCCTTCGCCCTGCTGATGTCAGCGTAGCAATGCCGCGTGTCCCCGGTGCGGAATTGCCCGGTGATCTCCGGCTTGATATCTGCCCCGTATACCTTGGCGATGGTCTCGGCAATGCCGGCGATGCTGAGGGGGATACCGCAACCGATGTTGATGCTCTGGTAATCCGCCTCGCTCTTCTCCATGCACTGGAGGGTGGCCCTCTTGATATCATGGATGGATACGACGTCCACGGTCTGCTTGCCGTCCTCGAATATCAGCGGCGACTTGCCGTTCTTTATGCGGCTCATGAAGATGGCGGCGACGCCGTTGTAGGGATTGGAGAGGCTCTGGCGCGGGCCGTAGGCGTTGAAGTAGCGCAAGGCCACGGCGGGTATATTGTAAGCGCGGCCTGTGCAAAGGACCATCTCCTCCTGGTTCTTCTTGTTGATGGCGTAGATCGAGGTGCACTTCTGCTCCGCTTCCTCGGGCGTTGGCGCCACCTTGAGCTCGCCGCCGCAGACCGGGCATTTCGGCTCCCAGTCCTTCTTCTTCAATTGCTTCTCGCCACGCAGGGGCGGACGCACCACGCCGCATTTCTCGCACTTGTAGCACCCCTCGCCGTACGAGCTTTTCGAAGCGGCGACCATCATCTTCTTCACGTCGTTCTTGGTGTTGACGATCAGGTCCAGCAACAGGCCCGTGCCGTAGGAGTTAGCATGCGTGTAACGGGCTATCTCGTACATGCTCTGGCCGACGCCAACGGCACCGGCAAGATGGAAGACCCACTCCACACCCTCCAGCGCCTGCAGAAGGTCGTCCTTGCTGGTGACGTCGCCCTTGATGAACTCCGCCTTGGGGTTCAGGTACTCGGGCACCTTGCCGCCGGGATGCACCTGCTTGACCAACGAGTCTATCACGCGCACCTCGTGACCGCCCTCTATCAATGCGTCGCCGAGGTGCGAGCCGATGAAGCCGGCGCCGCCGGTCACCAAACACTTCATATTCCTTCTCCTTTTTCCTTTTCACCCCCCGCGTCTGCCTCCATGCCTGTCTGCCGACAGGCAACAATGGGGGCGCGGGGGTGGCGCCCGCGGAGGGACGCCACTACTGCACTTTTTACTTTTTACTTTTTACTTCACCCTTCAGACTTCCAAGTACCTCCCCTGCGGCCTTTATGGTGGCGTCGATGTCCGCCTTGCTATGCGCAAGCGAGACGAAATTCGCCTCGTATCCGGAGGGCGGCAGGTAAACACCTCGCGCCAACATCCCTCGAAAATAGCGGGCGTACGCTTTCATATCAGCCCGTGAAGCGGAGGGGAAATTCGATACGTCCTTATCCGCAAAAAACGCCGTAAACATCGAGCCGACCCTGTTCACCCGCAGGGGGACCCCGCTCGCTGCCCCCGCTACCCTTAGCCCCTCTACCAGCCGTTGCCCAGCCGCGCCAAGCTTCTTGTAGACGCCCTTTTTCGCCAAGAGGCGCAGAGCCGCCAGCCCGGCGGCCACGGCCAGCGGATTACCGGACAGGGTTCCCGCCTGGTAAACGGGTCCCAGGGGCGCCACCTTCCGCATCAGCTCCCTGCTGCCTCCGTAGGCGCCCACCGGCAAGCCGCCGCCGATGATCTTGCCCAGGGTAGTCAAATCGGGCCTGACGCCGATGATGTCCTGGTAGCCGCCATAACGGAGGCGGAACCCCGTGATCACCTCGTCGAAGATCAGCAAAGCGCCGTGATGCGTGCACATCTGCCTCAGCCCCTCCAGGAACCCCGAGGCGGGGCACACCACCCCCATGTTCCCTGCCACCGGCTCAACGATCAGCGCGGCTATCTTACCGCCGTGGCGGGCGAAGATCGTCTTGACGCCATCCAAGTCGTTGTATTCCGCAACCAACGTCTTCCTGGCGGTAACGGCGGGGACACCGGCACTGCCGGATATGCCGAAGGTGGCCGCGCCACTGCCCGCCTTGACCAGCATCGAGTCGGCGTGGCCGTGATAACAGCCGTTGAACTTGACGATCAAGTCGCGACCGGTGTAGCCCCGCGCCAGGCGCAGGGCGGACATCACCGCCTCGGTGCCCGAACTCACCAGCCGCAACGACTCCATCGAAGGTATGGCCTTGCTGATGGCTTCAGCCAGCTCCACCTCGGCGGCGGTCGATGCCCCATAGCTCGTCCCCTTCTCCGCCGCGGCCTTCACCGCCTTGATAACCGCCGCGGGCGCGTGACCCAGTATCAGCGGCCCCCAGGAGCACACGTAGTCTACATAGCGGTTGCCGTCGACGTCCCAAAGATACGCCCCTTTGCCGCGCGCGATGAAGACGGGCTCCCCGCCCACGGCGCCGAAAGCACGCACGGGGCTGTTGACCCCGCCCGGCATCAGCTTCATCGCCTGCTTGTGGAGCTTTTTCGAGTTAGATTTCTTCATCGTAATCAATATATAAGGAAATAATACAGGAATAGCCGCAATTGGGCAAGGGGGAAGGGGGTTGTGGGTTCAAGCCGAGGCCCATCTTGAGCAGTAGAACAGTAGAGCAGTAGACCGCCCCGCGCCCCCATGTCTTCCTGTCGGAAGACAGGAATGGGGGCAGACGGCGGGGCTCTACCAGATTTTTCCGCCTCTGGCGGAAAAATCTGGTGGGCGGAGTGGGACTTGAACCCACAACCC
>CBDVCL010000385.1:0-2969 GCA_965372475.1 uncultured bacterium
CGCGCACGTAACCGTCGTCGGCGGCGAGGCAAGCCTGGAAGCTGGCTATCGCGCCCTTCTCGTCGCCCTTCTCACCCAGCATCATGCCCAGGTTGTAGTGGGCCTCGGCGTCACCCGGCTCCTGCTCGATGTATTTCTTTAGATATTTCACCGCCTTGTCCAGGTCCTTGAGGAAATAATTGGCGAGCGAAAGATAGCGCAGGCTGGTCTTGTCCGTCTCGCCGTAGCCCAGGGCTTTCTCCAAGCTCTTCGCGGCGTTCTTGTAGCTCTCCGCCTTGAAATGGATGATGCCCTGCGTCGAATGCAGGTATAGAGACGCGTCCTTGTCCTTCTTGTTAAGCTTAAGCGTCGCCTTGAACTCCGCCACCGCCTCCTTCCGCCTGTCCTCCTCCAAGTAGAGCACGCCCAGGTTGAAATGGTTGTCGGGGTTAGCGGGGTCCAGCTTGACCGCTTCCTGGTACTCTTCGATGCGCCCGGTATGCAGCACGGCCGTGGTAAGAATTAAGACCGTTACCATCGCCAGCCAGGATAGACGTCTCAACATATCTCCCCTCCGGTTATCCCCATGGTTATCCCGCAGCATCCAGTTGGATGACGCCCTTCTTGGCCGCGGCGCCGCCCTTCTTGCCTCCCGCATAGAAGATCCTGCTGCCGTCAACGGACCAGCCCAGCTCCGCTCCCCTGGATAGCCTCAGCCCGTTGGTCAATTTCCTTACGTCCATGCCGTTTCCTTCCATCAGCCAGACGTCACCTGCGTAGGTGAAAGCTATCTTACCCGATAGCTTACAGCAGGCGAGGCGATAACCGAGGTCTCGGCCCATGATGTAGAGCTCCTGTATTTTACCGCTCTGCACGGCCACTGCCTCTATCTTATAATCATCCGTTTTCTTGTGCCGCCGCGTGAAAAGCACGCGCTTACCGTTCCGGTCCCAGGCCGGGTAAAGGGCGTTCCTGGTGTTCCTGAGGCGCCTCCTGTCTTTGCCCTTTTCGCCCAGGTAGAGATAGAAAAAGCCGTTCTTGGCCATTTCGCGGCAAACATACTTGCTTTTGTCCGGGGAATAGACGAGATAGGCGCTGTCCTTCTTATAGCCCGGGAACTCCTCCTGCGAGATCTCCTTTACCGCGGCCATCTTGCTTACCTGTAGTTGGTAGGTCTTGGCCTGCTTGATCTTTCCTGCCTGGGCCTGGAGCTTGCCCATCTCCTCCAGCATCTTCTTCTCCTCCTTGCCCAGCAAAAAGAGAGGCACCTCCGCCCTGGTCCGCTCCAGCAGTTTCAGCCCCCGCCCGGCCTTGCGCTCCTTGAACAGCGCCTTCATTTCCTGCGAACGCAGGCCAGTCAGGGCCCCCGCTACGCGGCGCCCTTCTTTCTCCTTCTTGTAAAGCCCGAGAGCGCGGGCGAAGCACTCATCGGCCTTCTTCCTGTTGCCGTCCCGCTCGTAAATTTCCGCGGCCTGCTCCAGTGCCCAGCGGGCGTAGACGCTCCCGGGCCATGCATCAGCCAGGTCAAGAAATCCTTCCAGCGCCTCGTGCAGCATCTTCAGGCGCAGTTCCGCCAGAGAGATGCTGTAACGGATGAAAGGTTCCAGCTCGGTGCCTTTGTAATCCGGCAGCAGGACCATATAATCCTGCCGCGCCTCAAAGTAATTACCAGACTCCTCTTTCTGCAAGGCGCTGCGCAGGCTAGGCGCTTCCTGCCGCCGGCAAGAAGGGAGAAGAAGAACACAAATAACTAAATAGGCTATTGACTTCATGGACATGCTTTCTACCCACGGAATTATCCACCGTCGCCGAGGGACTTCGCCCCTGAGCCCTTCGCTTCAATCGCTCAGGGCGAAGGGCTATGGCAAACAAACTCCGTCAACCTGGATCCTGCACCAAGCTAATCTGTGCAATCTGACCCCCGCCCCACAACCGAAACCAATATATGACGGGGCGGATGACCCCGGCACTACAAAGAGTTCAATAATTCGGGGCGTAATCTGTGGATGCTAAGTCCCGTCGGTGTCGTCTCCAGCCCTCTCACTCCACAACAAGCACGATCTCCACCCGCCTGTTACGGCGGCGGCCCGTGGTACTCTTGTTGTCGAACTTGGGCATGGTGCTGCCGTGGCCGCGTGCTATCACAGAACGCGGGTTGACCTTCTCCACTTCTATCAGATAACGCAGGACGGTGTTTGCCCTCTCCTGCGACAGGGTCAGGTTATAATCGAACCCACCCTCCGAGCTGGAATGCCCCTCGATGTATATCTTGCATTTCGGATTCTTGCGGATAATGTTGGATACCTGGCGCAACATGTAGAGGTCGCGCGGGCTCAGCCGGGCGCTCTTGCTGGCGAAGTACACCGGCGGCACCCTGATCCGGCCCCGCCTGTCGGGCTGGAGTTTCTCCTCCGGGATGCGCCGCAACTCCACGCGCCTCTCCGGCCCCTCGCCCATGCTCGGAGCGAAGAGGTTGCCTTCGCTAACGACCCTGGTGCCGCGGCCGGTGTTTACGCGCAACTTGTAGTTCGACAGCACGCCGCCTATCACCACCCCGCCCTTGTCGTCCGTGCCGTCCCAGACCAGCTTCTCCGGTGGCTTGCCGCTACCGCGCAGGACGCGCACTATCCTGCCGTCCGGATCGGTGATATCCATGCGCCACTCCGTGACGTCCATCCTCATCTCCTGCTCACCCATCATCATTTTCATGTCAAACTCAGCCCGGGTCACCGCGCCTCGTTCCAGCTCGCTTTCCTCCCGCTCCACGACGAGGGAGCGCGCCTCCTCGACCATGCGCTGTCCCCGTGCCCTTTCGCGCCTGGGAGGCAGGAAACGATAGGTCAGCGACACGTAGTGCGTATTGCCCAGGTCGCCAAACGGCACCAGCGCGTAATTGATATTCACTCCCCACTGGCGCAAGCCGCCGCCGCACGAGAGTCCGCTCAGATCGCCCAGGTCCAGCCCGTGCTCGCGGAACTTGTAGCCGCCTC
>CBDVCL010000386.1:0-2957 GCA_965372475.1 uncultured bacterium
GTCCATGCCGCTCATAGCCTGCCAATTCTCATCGACCGCGCTCGCCAGCGAGGACGAGGTGATCGATCCCGTAAGGTCCAACTGGGGCAGCGTCTCCAACCCCGCCAGGCGCAGGCCCTTCTTCTTCTCCTTCAGTTTCAAGCGCGCCGCTTCAAGGTCGGCGCGCGATTCCTGCCGTGCCGCTCCCGGCGCCACGCTGCCGCCCTCACCCGGGCCGGGTATACCCCAAGCGAGGATCTCCTGCGTGGGCACCGAAAGCATGCTGGACAAGGCGCGCACGATGTCGTCCGCCCTGCCCTTCGAACTCACTAGCTCGGCCCGCCGTATCGCCTCCGCCGCTTCAGCCTGCAGCAAGTCCTTCTTCTCTACCAGCCCGTAGGAGAGCTTGTCCCGGTTCACCTCGACGAGGCGGCTCGCGTCTCTGCGCGACTTCTCCGCCTGCTCCACCTGGCGCCGCATCAGGTAGTAGTCCCAGTAGAGTTCAAGCAACTGCCCGCACATCACGTCCAGTTGCCGTTTCAACGCCAACAGAGACTGGTCGGCGCCCAGCCGTAACGCCTGCAGGCGCAAGCGCTCGGGCAAGCCCCAGCCGCCCCTCAGCAGGGGCTGCCTGATGGAGAAGACAAGGCGCGAGGAGTAGCTGGGGTTGTAGTAGAGCGCGGGGTTGAAGAAGCGTATGGGAGAGTCATCCGTAACGTCGAGACTGCGCTGGCCGCTCAGACCCAGGGAAAGGCTGGAGGCGGTGACGAAATGCTTGGATAGGCCCACGTCCAACCGCCCCAGCCGCCTCTCGCTCGCAGCGAAACTGCTCTCGCTCTCGTCCTGGGTCAGTCCCAGGCCGGCGCTGAGCGTAGTATCGTAGGCGCCCTGCATCTGCTCGTGCGCGCTGCGCGCGAGGATAGGCGTGTGCAAGGCAATCTTCACCTGCTTGCTGTTGCCGAGGAAGAGCTTGAGACAGTTCTCGGCCGTCAACTCTATCTCCTCCGCCTTGCCTGATACTGTCAAAGCAAGCAGCGCGGTTGCAACTGCGATTGTTCTGTTCATTATCCGCCTTCAGCCAGTTCCCAGTTCCGAACTAGTCTACTTCTTCCTAATGCTTTCCATTTCCTTGCGCAGTTGCGCGTGCACCTTGCTCAGCACGCCGCCAAAGCCGCGCCGCTCCGCCGCCGAAACCCCCGCCAACACCTTCTTCAGCCGCCCCCGCTTGATGCGCATCATTTCGCCCAGCACTTTCTCACCACGCGGCGTTGCCTTCACCAGCACGCGCCGCCTGTCCCGCTTATCGTGGTAGCGCTTGACCATGCCGCTTTTCAACAGCCGTGAGATGAAGCCTGTCGCCGCGCCCGTTGTTACGCCTATCGCCTCGGCCAACTCGCTCATGCCCAGGCTGCCCCTCTCCTTCATCAGCCCCAGCAGATGGCACTGCCCCACGGTGATCTTGTAACGAGCGATGGCCTGCCCATCCACGTAGAAGCTCATGCGCATGATATCGTGGATCGTGAATTCAAAGTCCTCTACTTTCTTCAGCTCCATTTCTCTTACCCTCTAAATATCTTACAGAGTAAAGTAATATACGCGCTGGAAAGGGAGATGTCATGCTTTATTCACGCGGACATAGAGGGGGGACCTAGGGCCTGGCGCTTCGGGGAGGGGGGAAGGAAGAAGTAAGAAGGATGAAGGGTGAAGAAGTGGGGCACGGACGCCCGAGGGACGAGGGCGGCGGCGACTCACCGGCGTGTAATATCGGCAGTCGCCGCACCACCGGGCACCGTGGCGGCAGGTGATATAGCTATATGATCATATGGATTGGGGTGAGTTCCGACTTCCGACTTCCATATCCCGTCTAGCCTATCAGGCCCGCCACGTGCCTGGCGATCGCCGGCGCCGCCGTGAGGCCGGGCGAATCGATGCCGATAAGGTTAATCACGCCGGGCAAGCCTTTGGCGCTTTCTTCCTGGATAATGAAATCGTGCCAATCATCCCCCGGCTTTCCCAGCTTGGCTTGGATGCCCGACATATCGGGCGTGAGATCAGTCAACTCTATAAAGGGAAGGAACCTGCTTGCCGCCTTGTGCGCCGCCTGCTTGTTGCTCCCGTCTATCTCGTAATCCACCTCCTCGACGGGGTATGCGTACGGCCCCAGTTTCATACCCCCCGCCAGGTCGGGAATGGTATGCAGTCCCGTGTACCCCGCGTGCTGCGGCGCGGGATAGACGAGGCGCTTCACCAGTTTGCGCTTGCCGCCGCCGACACGGAAGAACTCTCCCTTGCTATAGTAGACGCCGTAACCAGCCTTTTCCGTGTCCACTCCGGCGAGAGCCGCAAGCCTGTGCGCCTCCAATCCCGCACTGTTTACCAACAGCCGCGTCAGGAAGGAGAAGCCCTGCCCATCCACGTCCCTAACGCTCACCTTGTAGCCATCAGAACCCTTTTCCATCCCCATCACTTCGCTGCCGTAAGCCACCTCCCTGCCTTGCTTCGCCCCGCGTTCCCAATAGGCCATCAGCTTGTGAGTGTCTATTATCCCTGTCCCGGGCACGTGCAAGGCGCAGCGCCCACTCAGTTCGGGCTCCATTTCTTTCAGTGCCGCCCCGCTCAACATCTCTACATCCGTGACGCCGTTGGCGCGCGCCGTCGCCAGGAGCGTGCCAAGGAACTCCTCTTCCTTTTCGTCAACGGCAACGAGCAGCTTGCCCAGCTTCTTGCAGGGGATGCCCTGCGCCTCGCACAGTTCGTAGAGCATCGCGTTGCCCTGCACGCACAACTGCGCGCGCAGGGAGCCGGGCGGGTAGTATATCCCCGCGTGGATCACCTCACTATTACGACTGCTCGCCTCCTGCCCGAAGCTCTCGTGCCGCTCGATGACAAGGATATCCCTCTTGCCGTCCGCCAGCGCGGCGGCTATGGCCAGGCCGACGGCACCGGCACCTATGACTGTCACGTCAACTTTGTCCATT
>CBDVCL010000387.1:0-2955 GCA_965372475.1 uncultured bacterium
GGCGAGGCGGCCGATCCTGCTGGTGGCCTGCTCGCCGAGGCGCCGGCGCTCTTCCTCTTTGTCGCCGCGGCTCTGATCCTTCCGGTAACCACGCACAACCTGCTGCTTGGCGATGACTATGTGACCATATCGTCTAACACCGGCCTGAAGTTCTACGTCGCCAATCTTCCCGAGGCAGAGCGACGGCACGCCCGCCTCGGCAGCTTACGGCGAAGGGAGTTGGCCCGCGAGCCCGCTTGCGCCGGAGCCGTACTGCCCGGCGCCAGGTCCTTCTACCATTTTCGCCGCACCCTTGGCCGCGCCCTTCACGCGCCTCAAGCAACCCTGGCGACCCTTGGCCGCAAGCTGGCAGTGCTTCTCAACGGCTATGAATCCGGCAACGCAAGGACGGTTTATCTAATGGGCTCGCATTCACGCCTGCTTGGCGCTCTTGCTTTCAAAGGCCCGCCCTTCCTTCCCGCGGGCATTATCATACCCCTGGCACTTCTCGGCATCTGCTTCCTTGCCCGCGACAAGGACCATTTCCTGCCATTGGCTTTTCTCGCCTCCTACGGCCTCTTGCTTGTCGCCTTCGAAGTGAACTCGCACGACCGCCTGCTGCTGCTGCCGTTCCTGTTCCTTTATGCGGTAGCCGCGCCCCAGCGCTGGCTGCGGGCCTGGCGTTCAGCTCGCCTTCGACGTCGCGCCCTGCTTTGCCTCGCCGCCGCGGGCCTACTCCTCTTTTCTAACCTGCCCCTGAATACGAGCCATGACGAGGCCCGGGCACCTCTCGATCACGACTTACTGCTGGCGCGCGGTTTATATGAGAAGGGGCTGCAGAGACAAGCCCTGGTGGCTTATCGCCGCGTCCTCGCGCGAGCGCCGCATTCCGCGGACGCGCTGCACGGCATCGTCACCGCTTACATGCGCTTGAAGTCATATCACAAGGCCGAGGAGTTCGCGCGCATCCTCTTGCAACGGCGGCCCGATCTTCCGGAGTCTCATAGTATCCTCGGCATGGCTCTGCTCGGCAAGTCTGACAACCCCAATGCCAGGGCCGCTTTCCGCCGCGCCGTAGAACTTGCGCCATGCTTCACCTCCGCCTGGGTCAGCCTGGGCAACATCTCCCTCAGAACGGACGATTACCCGGCCGCGATCGACTTCTTTCTCCACGCCCGCGACTACTCCCCCCACAATCTCAATATCCGCTACAGCCTGTCGATCGCTTACCTGCGCAACAGCAATCCTGAACTAGCTATCCCCGAACTGGAATCGCTGCTTCGCCTCCAACCCCACCGCCACAACGCCAGGCTCACTCTCGGTGACTGCTACTGGGCGCTGGACGAGATTGCTCGCGCCAGGGATCAGTATCTTACAGCGATGCTCGGGGCCCCCGAAGACCACGTGGCTTACAGGAAGATGGCTCGCTTTTACTTGAAGACGAAAGCGGTGCAGAAGGCGCGCGACATGCTGGTGAAAGCCCTGCAATTGAGCCCCGGGGACGAGAGAAGCCGGCAAATGTTGAAAAAGATCCAGGAAAGACCCCTGCGCATCCCCCTCGCGGACATCCTCAGGAACAGCAGGTAGGTTGTTAGTGGCTCAGTACTTGACTCGATAGATCTTCATTTCAGAAGCAGAGCCCGTGGCAGGCAACACGTCCATCTCTTCCAGGTAGCCCGCCTTCAACCAGCTCTCCAACTTGAAGTCCGGGCGCCTCTGCAACAAGGCATAACGGGGCCGCTTCTCAAGCGGCAACGACTTCAGTCCCGCCAGCAAAGCGTCTGTGCCGCTTCGCGCCGCCTCCCCCAGCCAGGGGCTGATGATGCCCTTAAGGTCCACCACGTAGTTGCCCGTCCTATACTTGATGATGCCAATGTCAGCGGCGCAAATAGGCACGTCCACCGGCAAGTTCTCGCGCACATACTCGCTGACCCTGTAATGGTCCTTGTAATACAAGTGGGCATTGCGGCCGTATAGCGAGGCGAAATTGAGCAGGGAGGCCAGGAAGAATACCAGGCAAAACGCGGCCAGCCAGTTAGAGAAGGCCCGACCCCGGCCCCCCCAAACGCCGCGTAGCGAGCATATGCCGGCGGCGCCGAACGCCAGCAACGGCGGCAGCAGCGGAAAGATATAGCGGTGATGGTGCCACCCCAGCGGCAGGAAGACAGATAGGAACACCAAGTGATACAAGAGCGCCAAGGCGTAGAAAAAGGAAACGCCGTTTCTACCTTTCCCTCCGAGGGCCGAAAGCCCGAGGAGGGAAAGGAGGAGAAAGAAAGGCGGCAAGTAGAGCGTCACCTCGTTCCACGCCGCCGATCCGCCCATGTACCCCACCTCCTGCGCGCCGAAGTAGCCCGCCAGGAGCCCCTTGAATACGGCGCCGAGGTAAGCGCTCGCACTGTAAAGCAGGTCGAAGGGACCCATCCCCGCCGCGAACACGGCCGATTTCGGCGCAGCAGAGCTCGGCGCCAATTGCCCGCCCACCAGCAGGTTGAATCCCAGGAACAAGGCCAGCGCCAGCACCGCCGCCAGGGCGCGCCGTGCCAGCCGGCCCCAGCACTTCCGCACGGCGAGGTAAGTCAAGTAGGCGGCTATCACCACCACCCCCTCGGGCCTGGCAAGCGGCAACACCACGATCAACGCCGCAAGGTACGCGCGGGTCTTAGACCCGCCCCTACGCTTCTTTTCCTCGCCTTCCCTTTGCACCAGCAAGACGAACAAGAGCACGCACGTGGCAAACATGCCCGTATCCATGCCCGAAAGGTAGTGCCAGGCCACCAGCCCCGAGAGGGTGAAGAACAGGGCCGCTAACCGCGCCGCGGCGACGTCGCCGCTGACGTTAAAGGCCAGCCTATACATGAGGACAACGCTCAAAGCGAAGAAAGCGAGACCCAGCACGAACCCCACCAGCACCATGCCATCCCCCGTAATGCCGAATAGCGCGGGCAAGGACAGCAGCAACATGTATAACGGGCT
>CBDVCL010000388.1:0-2929 GCA_965372475.1 uncultured bacterium
CCCACGTAGATCACCCGATTCTTGAAAGAAGAGACGAATGTCCTCTCCTGCAGGGCCACGGAAAGGCGTTCCTCAACGATCTTTCGATACTGCAGAACGTAGGAGTGATTACCCCAGGGCAGGACCCTGTCCATAAAGACCACCATCAGCAGGCTGACGAGCAGGCCCAGCAGCAACACGGGGCGGCTCAACTGCACAAGGCTTATCCCTCCCGCGCGTACGGCCACGATCTCGTTTTCAGAACTCAGGCGGGAGAAGACCATCAACACGGCCACCAACATCCCCATGGGAACAGTGATAGCCAAGATCGCCGGCTGGATATAGATGAAGAGCATCAAGACCTGGCGCAGGGACACCCCTTCCCCCACCTTCAGGCTCAAAAGGTCATACACCTTGTCGATGAGAAAAAGAAAAGTGAAGACGGTCACACCGAGAACGAACGGTACGAGCAGTTCCTTGAAAATATAGCCCGTAAGTGTGCGCATATCTATTATTAGACGAAATTAATGGTAAACCTGTCTATTATACAACAAGAAATCAACAGGGACAAGGTAGTATGGCTGTAAGCTTGTAGGATAGTAAGGAGGCAGAAAAGAACGGCGGACTTGGGACCCTACTCCGCTCCCGCTACTCACAATGCCCACTTGGTGAGCTTCGTAGGGCAAGCTTTGGACTTGGGACTCGGGGCTCGGGACTCGGGACTATAGACTTCAGACCCAGACTATAGCAGCAGCAACAGTGCCGCCGCGCCACCGGCGCTGAAGATGACAACCCCCATCTTCCACACCACCCGGCCGACGCCTCCTCCCGCCACACCTTCAGCAAAGAAGTCCTTGCCGGCTGTGGGAACGGCATAGTCCCAATCGCTGATCTCTACGTCCATCTTCTTCCCCGCCTCATCCTCACGCAGAGCGGCCAGGGCTGCGGCCTCGACCTCGCTCTGGCCGAAAAGCGGCAGGTACTTCACCCGACCCAGCTTGGAATCATCGTCCGCGTCGTGGATGGCCTTGGCGATGATGTATTCATCCTTGCTTCCCCACCAGTTGCCGGAAAGGTCCGCATCCCGTTGGGTCATGTTGACGACGCTCACCTGGTTCTTGTGGATACGGTTAGACGTCACCTCCAGGTCATCGAAGTCGCGCAGGACCAGGCCATAGCCGTTGCCGCGTATCTCGCTGTTGGACATCGCCAGGGAAGCCTTCCTGTGATTGACGTAGATGCCGCTGCGGTTACCGATGAACCTTGACTTGGTTATGCGCGGATGCGAAGACCCATACAGCATCAGCGCGAACTGGCACTTGGTCAGGCCGCAGGAAAGCAGGTATGGCGAGGCGTTCTCCAGGTATATGCCGCCGTAGGCCACCCAGCAAAACTCAAGGCTGCTCTGTTCCTTTGCGCCGCCCTGGAAACAGATCGCGCCCCAGTTCTTCCCCTTTTTGGCCGGGGTGAAGTATATCGGTTTAGAGGACGTGCCGCGGGCCTCAAGCCCGCCCTTGATAATGATATCGGTATTTGCCGTAGAATGGGTGGACTTCTTGCCGCCGCTGCTTGGCAGCACGTATACCACGGTACCCGGCTCCAAGGTCAGCGTAACGCCCTTCTCCACGACCAGGTCTGCCTGGACAAGGTACGGCCCCGCCTCCTTGGTCCAGATGGTATCCTCCTTCAGTGAGCCGCTTACCTTTACCACCGCCCCCGCACGAGGCAAGCAGGTGACGAGAACGAGAGAGAAAACGCAGATTCCTTGCCACGAGATCATCTTGGCCATTCCTTTCTTGTTCCTATTCACCAACTGATGCCTATCACGCTTGACCATTATACCATAAGAAATCAAGCGACCGCAAGAGGTCGCTTGTCTCAATCGGCAGTATTCCTTTGCCCGCCTATTCTTGGTGTCTTCCTGCCTTATTATGGGCGTACAGCCCCTCCTTCGCCGAAGGGCTTCCCGCCGCCGCTAAAGGACTTCCCCTGAGGGGTCAGCCCCGAAGGGCTTTCGCGGACAAGACGGTGGGCAGGTAGTTCGCCCCTACATGGGGTGGTGGGGACGCGGCTGGCCGCGTCTCTATTCTTCCGCCTCATCAAAGAGGGCCTCCAAGATGGCGCTGATAACAGGGGCCCCGGCCGTGCCGCCGCGCACGCGCAGGCTGTCGCTCCCCGCGATCGTTTTACCCAGGCTTGGCTTTGCTCTCTTCCCTTTCTTCGCTACCTTGGACGCCTTCTTCTCCCTGGCCGCGGCCAATCTCTTCTCCTTGGCGGCGGCCTTGACCAGTGCCTCCCGGTCCTCCATGAGCATGGGGAGTTCCTTCTCCAGCTTGGTGTAAGCGTCAACCCCCGCGCTCTCGAAAACGAGTTCCTCCGGCATATCCCCCTCCACATCGCCCAGAGCGATGAGTTCGGGCATGCCATCCTCTTCCCCGACCATCTCTCCCAGCGGCGGCAACTCCCCGTCAAGATCCTCCACGTCACCCGGCAAGTCAGGCAACTCGGCATACAGCTCGTCATCCGGCTCGGGTAACCCCTCCGAGATATCCGCCAGCGCGTCCATCTCCGGCAATTCGCTCAAGCCGCCTTCCCCTCCCTCCACACCCAGGGAAGGCAGACCTGCGAGCTCCTCCCCTCCCTCGGCCTCGCCGAAAGACGGCAGACCGGGTGCTTCATCTTCTCCAGCAAGCGAAGGCAACCCCGGCGCCTCATCTTCCCCGCCAAGCGAAGGCAACTCCGGGGCTTCATCTTCCCCGCCAAGCGAAGGCAAGCCCGCGAACTCCCCGGCGCCGGCATCCTCCAGCGAGGGCAATTCCGACATGCCGCCCGCCATCTCCTCTTCGCCACCAAAATCAGGCAGTCCTCCCATATCGGGCAACTCCCCGCCGCTGCCGCTCATCTCCGGCATCTCGCTCATGCCGCCATCCAGCGACGGCAGACTGCCGCT